>DATNEC010000617.1:0-3555 GCA_035606815.1 Pirellulales bacterium | reverse complement strand
AATGGTTGTAGACCACGTCCAAAATGACTGCCAGACCGAGGCCGTGGGCTCGGTCGACGAACGATCGGAAGTCGTCAGGCGAGCCGTATAACCGCGTCGGGGCATAGAAATCGACCCCGTCATAGCCCCAGCCGAAGCGGCCGGGAAACTCGGCGACGGGCAAGATTTCGAGCACCGTGACGCCGAATTCCGTCAACTCTTCGAGCTCTCGCGCCGCCGCGGTCCAGGTTCCTTCAGGCGTGAACGTGCCGAGGTGCATTTCATAAAGGATTTGCCCCGGCAAGGCCCGTCCGCGCCATCCGGCGTCGCGCCACGCATAACGCGAGGGGTCGATGATCTGAGAGGGGCCGCTGCTCCCCTCGGGCTGAAACCGCGAGGCTGGGTCGGGATAGAGCGGCGATTCGCCGTCGAGCCGAAAACGATAGAAATCGCCCGCGGTCGCTTGTTGCACGTAGCCGGCAAAGAAGCCGTCCGCCTCGGGCGCCAGGGGCTGCGGCTCTGCCTTCCGGCCGGCAGCCTCCGAAGAGCCAGGAGTCAAGACGAGTTCCACGCGTTTGCGTCGTGGCGCCCAAACGCGGAAATGCGTCCCGCCGCCGGGCTGCACTTCGGCGCCGACGAACAAGCGCCGCTTCGGGTGTTCCCCCTGCATCGCGTCAAGCCTTTCCTAGGGCTGGGGCGCCCTCGTGGCGGGCGAAAATCGTTTGTGCGCGAGCACTGCAAACCGCGCGCCGAGCAACACACTGAAAAATGCGACGTGGGTGAAGTTCCTGTTGTCGGCGACTTGGCGCCGCATGCTCCACAATGGCCATAATCGCTCCACCGTGCGAGCGTCGGGATCCGCCGAAGCGGTCGGCGTAGGCGAGCGAATTTCGTCGCCTTTCGCGGAAGCGAAAGGCGCCAGGCGCGGCCGTCAAGGTTTTCCGAACCAGCCCCCGAACAGGCCTCGGGCCCGGCGCAAGACATTCGCCTCGGGCAGCGGTTCGATCTCGGTGGCCATCAGGTAAGAACGGAAGCTGATGAGCAATTGGCGCGCGCGCTCGACCGCTTGTTCCTGCCGTCGCTCGCGCTTCTTCTGCGATGCGACCGACACGCGGATTTGGGTCCGGGCCGCCCCGAAAGTCGCCGCTTGCTCGGCGGCGACCTGCTCGCGGCGAATCTCCTCGAATTTCAAGTCCATGACCAGGCGGAGCGGCCGGTCGGCGACGCGGCGCAGAAAGGAACTATCGCCCTCGGTCACCAGCAGTTGAATCGAGTCTCCTTCGGCGGCGAGCACTTCGGCATGGTGGTCCGCCACGAAGCCGCGCAGCTTTTCGACGCACACGGCCAGCGGTGCCTCGCTCAGCATCTCGCGTTCGAACAGGGCGCCGCCGCCTTGCGGCCGGCGCGACGCATGAGCGGGGCCGGCGGCTTCGCCCGCGTCGCCGCCGATCCCGAGTTGGACGACGCGGTTGCGGCCGTTCTCCTTGGCGGTCAGCAAGGCGCGGTCGGCCCGGCGCAACATGGTCTCGGGCGTGTCGCCCGGCTGGATTTCCGTCACTCCAAAGCTGGCCGTGACCGGCTTGCCGCCGAGGCCCGCGTGAGAAAGCTCGGCGAAAGCGTGGCGCAGCTCTTCGGCGCGGCGCACCGCGGCGCCGTTGTCGCAGTCGGCGCACAGCAATACGAATTCCTCGCCGCCGTAGCGCGCCGCCAGATCGCCGGGGCCGCAGGCGCTCTTCAGCAGCCGCGCCAGGCTTTGAATCACTTCGTCGCCCGCCTGGTGTCCGTAGGTGTCGTTGATTCGCTTGAAGCGGTCGATATCGGTGATCATCAGGCTGTATGGCAACCCGCGCTCCAGGTGCGACTGGACGAACCGGGCGTGGGCGCTGTCGAATTCTTCCCGGTTCGCAAGTTGGGTGAGCGGGTCGCGCGCGGCCTTTTCCCGCAAGTTCTCGCAGCGCGCCTCGAGCGAGGTCTCGGGCGATGCGTCGTGCAAGACCAGCGCCAACCCGCGCGACACGCCGTCGGCGCCGATCACCGGGACCGCATGCGCGTCGACCGCCGTCCGCCGCCCGGCCCGGCCTTGGATCGAGAGCCGCCGGAGCCACTGCACTCCCGTGCGGATCGCGTAAGTCACCGGGCAGTCTTCGTCGCGGATCGGCTCGCCGTGTTCGTCGGCCAACTGAATGATGCTCGGCGCCCAGCCGCGTTGGTAGACGCTCGATTCCGAAATGCCCGTCAAGCGCTCGGCGCCGCGGTTCCAATGGACCACGCGCAAGCTGCTGTCGACGAACACCACCGCGTCGAACATGTTGGCCAGCAGCCGCTGTTGAAAGAGCGTTTCGACCGGCTGCAAGCCGCCGGCGGCGGGCGCCTCGTTGAGCTGCCAGCCGGCGGCCACGGCCTCGGGCTCGAGCGCCTGCAACCAATGTTGGGCCACCGTCTCGCGAAGCTTGAATTGGTCGCACTCGTGCAATTCGCTGAACAACGTCACCAGCCGCGGATCGAATTGCGTGCCCGCGCAGCGGTACAACTCGTTGAAGGCGCGCTCGCGCGAAAAGGCGCGCCGATACACGTGGTCCGACATCATGGCGTCAAACGCGTCGACGATCGCCAACATCCGCGAGCCGAGCGGCAGCGACTCTCCGGCCAGGTTGTTTCGCGACCGCGTTCCGTCGTACCAGGCCGGCCCCGAACGGACGATCTCCAGCACGCCCGGCGTGTTGCACGTCGAGCGCAAGATCTCCTCGCCCATCAGCCAGTGACAATCCATCACGGCCGCCTCCTGCGGCGTCAGCGGGCCGGGCTTGGTGATGACGCTGTCGGGCACACCGATCTTGCCGATGTCGTGCAATAGCGCCGCCACTTCCAACTCATCGCGGTCTTGTGAAGACAACCCCAAGCGGTTCGCCCACGAGGCGTTTGCCAGAGTGACCCGCAAACAGTGCCGGGCCGTCGGTTCGTGCTTCCAGCGCAGCGCCCGATAGAGGCTGCTCGCCAGGCCCAGCCGGACTTCGACAAGCTGGTTTTCCTTCGCCCGATCCAAGGGAACGGCCGGCGGCGGATAACCGCCCCCGGCTTCTTGATCGAGCTGCTCGAAAAGAACGCCGAGCTGCATCAACCCCGCTTCGGCCGCCACGGGCCCGTTCGCGGCGGGCGCGGCGTCCGGGAGCGGTTCGAGACGTACGTCGTTTGCCATAAGCGCTTGTTGCCGTCGAGATGCACGATCGGTGCAACGACCGCAACCGTTGGCGGCCGGAAACGTCCCGAAGTCGTCGAAAATTGCTATGCAAACGTAGGTTATGTCTACCGGGGGGGCAAATGGGCCGCCACCCCGAATCCACGCCCCTTGCGTCGCCCCTAAAGTCCCTACAATAAGACCTTTTCTCACGCCAGGAGATGTTTGCAATGCGTCTCGTCACCTATCAAAGTCCCTTTGGGCCTCGCCTGGCCGCCCTGCGCGATGGGGGTTACGTCGATCTCAATGCCGCCGATCCTCAACTGCCGGACTCCATGAAAGGTCTGCTGGCCCTCGGGCCCGCCGGGCTGGTTCAGGCGGCGGCGGCGTTGGCCCGCGGG
>DATNEC010000588.1:0-33081 GCA_035606815.1 Pirellulales bacterium | reverse complement strand
CAGCGCCGGCACGGTGAAATCAAGCACCCGATACATTTCCCCCGGCGTTTCGCCGACGCTCAATCCGCCGATGGCGTAGCCCGCGAAATCGAGTTCCACGAGTTGCTCGGCGCACGCGATTCGCAGGCTTTCGTCCAGCCCTCCTTGCACGATGCCGAATTGCGCCTGGCCGGCGCGCCGCGCGGCGTCTCGGCAGCGCCGCGCCCAGCGAACGGTGCGCTCCATCGCGTCGCGTATCGCGTCGAGCTCGTTGGGCAGCGCCACGACATGGTCGAGCACCATCGCCACGTCGCTGCCGAGCGCCTCTTGAATGGCCACCGCTTGTTCGGGCGAAAGGCTGACCAGACGGCCGTCGATGTGCGAGCGGAAGACGGCCCCCTCCTCGGAGATCCGCGTCATCTGGGCCAGGCTGAAGATTTGGAAGCCGCCGCTGTCGGTCAGAATCGGCCCCGGCCAACCCATGAAAGCGTGCAAGCCGCCCAATTCTTCGACGACGCCTTCGCCGGGGCGCAGCGAAAGATGGTAGGTGTTGCCCAGCACCATTTGGGCGGCCGTGGCCTGTAGCTGCTCGACGGTCACGCCCTTGACCGTGCCCTGCGTGCCGACGGGCATGAAGGCCGGCATTTCGACAAGGCCGTGAGGCGTGAGCAAAGTGCTCCGCCTTGCCCGGCAGCCGGCGTCTTCGTGCTGAACGCGGAACGTAAACGCCGAATCAGTCACCGCGGAGTTTAAGGCCGCTGGCCGTCAGTTTTTCGCGCACTTCGTTGAGACTGGTCACGCCGAAGTTTTTGCACTCCAACAGTTCGTCGCCCGTGCGGCGAACGAGCTCGCCGACCGTGCTGACTCCCAAGCGGATCATGCACTTGCGGGCGCGGACCGACAGGTTCAAGTCGGCGATCGGTTTGCCGAGCAGGGCCTGCTCGTCGGGCGTCATCACTTCGGGCTCGTAGCCGACCTCGATCGGCGCCTTCTCGCCGGCCAACTGCCCTAGATCCAGGCCGCGCGAGGCCATCATCTCTTTGATTTCGACCAGCGACGTCTCGCCGAAATTCTTGCTGTTCAGCAGTTCGGCCTCGCTCGTCCGCGCCAGATCGCCCAGCGTCAGCAGGCCCATCTTTTGCAGGCAGTTGCGGCTGCGCACCGAAAGCTCGAAGTCGGTCACCGGAATATTGAGCACCTGACCCAGCCGGTCGCGGCGTCGCTGCGCGTCTTCGTCGTAGTACATGTCACCCGAGGCTTGGGCGTCTTTGAAGAACAGCCTGGCCCGCGAGTGGTTGGGGTAGGTGTCGAGAATCCGCTGGTAACATTGCCGGGCGCGGTCGTATTGCTGGCGGTCTTCGTAGAGAATCCCCAGGTTCAACAGCGAGCCGAGATGGGCCGGAAGCTTGGCGGTCGATCGCTGGTAGAGATCGAGGGCCGTTTCGTCGTTGCCGCGGCGATCGTTTTCCAGCGCCAATGCGAACAAGGCGCCGGGGTGCTTCGGATCGACCTCGACGGCCCGCTCGAGCAAGGCCACCGCTTCGGCCGGGTTTCCGCCGATGGCCGCCACGGTCGCGCCTCGCTGATACAAGTATTCGGCCGATTGCTCGACGGCCCCCGAGAGGCTGTCCAAAGCGGCCATCGCCTCCTTCTTGGCGCCGAGATAGCGCAGCGATTCGGCCCGCGCCAAAACGCAGGGGTTGTGTTCGTAGCCGGCGCGCGCGGCAAGCTGATAGGCGTCGACGGCGGGCTTGTATTCTTGCCGCGAAAAATACGACTTGCCCAGATAGAACTGCGCCAGCGCGCCGCCATCGGCCGAACTCAAGGCATCGACGGCCAGGCGATAGCGGCCGAGCAGATAATAGCAGACGCCCAAGCGGACGCGGCTGGCCGGGGTGGCCGCCTCTTTCGACTCCAATTCCTGCACGGCTTCACGCAGCAGCCGATGGTTCGCCGGAAAGTCCGCGCCGAGCGCGTCGACCAACTGCTGCACTTCCGCCGGGCCGAACGTCGCGTTGGAAGTCACGAGCTGCTTCAAATCAACCTGCACGCCTGAAACCATCAACCGATCTCCTGAAATAAGGCTGGCTTTTATGGCACGCGCTCGATTCGTGCTCGTTGGCCATACTCGAACATTCGCGCGCGACCCTCCGCGCCCCAGACCGCCGCAAGAGCCAGCGGTGGGAGTCGAACCCACAACCCCCGCATTACGAATGCGGTGCTCTGCCAATTGAAGCTACGCTGGCAAATCGTTTGCCGGAAACAACTTAGCGAGTCAGCTCGGGATCGCCGAAACATGGCGACCGACCAATAGCCAGACTCCGAGCCGTTCCGTAGGGAAAATCAGATCGATCATCTTACCCGAAAATCTCATGCCGACAAGCCCTGCCTCGGTCGGCTCGAATTTACCTTAGTCCTTCGCACCATAGGACGTTGGGAGAAAAACTAACTGGGATTTTGCGTGGCGTAAGCGTCGCCATCCCGAGGTATATCAACAGTTCGCGCGGTCAGCACGGGGAACAGAATGAGTTGCTCGGGAAGCGCCCTGGAAAATGGATCAAAAGAGAGCTCCGCCCACTGCTAGCCGCGCAGGTCGCCGAACAACCAAATTCGCACCCCCAATCCGGCGATCTACTCTGCTCTTTACCGCCCGATTCGGGCCTTTCAATCTCTGGCATGTCGATTGCTATTAGCGAGTCGGGCAAGTAGCACGGGCGAGAGAATTCGCCTCGCTCGAGGAGTTGCACCATGTCTTGCGCCAAATACGCGTCCGCCGTTTTGCTCTCGTTTTTATTGGTCTCCGTTACCGAGGCCGCCGATTTGATCCTCGATCCGGCGCGGCGAACTCCGGCCGCGAATGAGGCGCTGGTGCGCTTGATCGAAGGCGCCCAGTTGCATGTCACGGCCGACGTCCTCGACCAGTTGGTCCGCAAGCCCATCGATCAGAACTTGCCGGTCAACGACGTGCTGCTCGGCATCCCGCTGACGGGCCGCGCGCGCCTCACGGGCGCCACGAAGCTGGAGCTTGTCGAAGATCCTGCTCGCGGCGTGTTTGATATTTTGCTGACTGGGACGGCCGTTTCGTCGACCGTCGGGGACGCCGGAAAAGCCAAGATTCACAGCCGCACCGTTACGCGATTCGCCGCTCGCAAACGGATCATTCTGGATGAGCGCGGCTTGACGGCCCTGCCGGCGACGTGCCGCGCAACGGCCGCTTCGACGCTCGACGACACGACAAGCTCGCTGCCGGGCTTGCGCGGCCGATTGGCGCGGCGCATCGGATGGCGGCGCGCCTCGGAGAGCCTGGCCGAAGCCGACCGCATTTCGGCCCGGCATACCGAGGCGCAGTTGCGCCGCCAGTTCGACGCCGAGGTGAGCGTGCAATTGGCCGAGGCCAATGAGTTGCTCCGCTCGCAAGTTCGCGAGCTTGCTTCGGACCGGAAGGATGGCAAGCTGCCATTGCGTTTTCGCACGACGGCCGCCCGTTTGTGCATCAGCGGCGCTCAAGCCGAAGCGCCTTCGGCCCAGGCGCCTGGCGGCATGGACGATCCGCGGCAGAAGGTGGCCGCGGTGATTGTCATTCCCGCTTCGGCCGTCGACCTTTCGACCGTGGCGGGGTTTCTAGGGACGATCACCAGCGGCGGAACGTCGCCGTCGCTGTCGAATCTGGCGGAGCAGGTCTTGCCGGCCGATATGGCCCAACTGCTTGAAGGGCAAAACGTCCTGGACGGCTCGGAATACGGAGTTCGGTTCGGCCTCGATCGCGGGCAGTTGGTGCTGGCCGTTCACGGGCGCGATTGACGTTTGCCGCGGACGGCGCGATCTGTCGCCGGTTGGCTCAGCGCAGCATGTCGAAAGCAGCCGACGAGATGATCGTTCACCATTCCGACGGCCTGCATCAAGGCGTAGCAAATCGTCGAGCCGACGAATTTGAATCCGCGGCGCTTGAGATCTTTGCTCATCGCATCCGAAGCCGCCGTGCGGCTGGGTACTTGGTCTAAGGATTTCCAGCGATTGATTGTCGGCCGCCCTTCGACGAACCGCCACAAATAATGGGCGAAGCCGCCTGTTCCTTCGCGCACGGCGAGAAACGCCCGAGCATTGGCGACCGCGGCGGCTACTTTCAAGCGGTTGCGGACAATACCGGGATTGGCCAAGAGCCGCGCGACTTTGCGGGCGTCGTACCGGGCGACCGTTTCCGCGTCGAACTGATCGAAGGCGGCGCGGTAGGCCTCGCGTTTTTTAAGAATCGTGTCCCAACTCAACCCGGCTTGGGCGCCTTCGAGGATCAGGAATTCGAACAGCGTCCGATCGTCATGCTGCGGCACTCCCCATTCTTGGTCGTGATAGCGCAACGACAGTTCGTTTTTCGCCCACGGACAACGCTCGACGTCGATCGACTTGGATGTCATGGATTGAGTTTTTCCGAAGGCCCAAAAGCCGCAAAACCTTATGGCGATGAAATTTTTGTCTCTCGGGTGGGTTCCCCATTGGCTATTTTGCCCATTTTCGGTCTAATCGAGGCTTCTATAAAGGGGCCCGGACCAAAAAAACGCGAGGAGGGTACGAAACGATGGCGGACGCGACGAGCAAAGGCAAACCACTCTCGAAGACGGAAATCATCGCCGCCATTACCGAGAAGGCGAATCTGCCCAAACAAGACGTGACGGCGGTGTTGGATGCTTTGAATGAAGTCATCCGCCAGAGTCTGAGCAACTCGGGCCCCGGCGTGTTTTCGCTGCCCGGTTTGTTGAAGATCGAGAAGAAACACGTGCCGGCCAAGGCCGCCCGTAGCGGCGTGCCCAATCCGTTCAAGCCGGGCGAGACTATGGACGTGCCCGCCAAGCCGGCCAGCACCAAGGTCAAACTGGTCGCCCTGAAGAACCTGAAGGACATGGCGCAGCCCGGTTGAAGCGATCGTGGGGGCCTCCCGTCAAGAGAAAGGCGATCGGCGCCTGCGTTACGGCAAGAGCGACTCGAGCCGCGTCTCGAGTTCGTTCTGTCCCGAAGTGATTTTCAACTCGATCGCGAGCGACCAGAGCGGCAACCGACCGATCTGCTCGACGCGCAGCTTGACGAAATCCTTGGCCGTGCAAACCAAGGCGTCGGCGCCAAGCCGATCGCCCCAAGCGGCTAAGGCTTCGATGTCGTAGCGCTGGTAGGCATGGTGATCGGGGAATTCGCGGAAATCGGCGACCGCGGCGCCCAAGCCCTCCAGCGTGCGGCGAAAGCCGGCCGGGTTGCCGATGCCGCAAAACGCCACCAGGCTGCGGCCGCGTATCCAATCGAGTGATTGTTCCTTACCGGCCGAAGACTCGAAGCGCCGCGGCGCATGGGCCAGCTCCAGCCACAGCGCCTGCGGAGCGGCTCGCTCGACGACCGCCTTGATCTTCGCCCGCTCCTGGGGTTCGAGCAGGTCGGCCCGCGAAAGAGCCACGACATGGGCGCGGGCCAGGCCGACGAGCGGTTCGCGCAACGTGCCGCGCGGGAAGACGTGCCCGAAGCCGAACGGTTCCAGCGCGTCGATCAGTACCAGATCCAGATCGCGGGCCAGCCGGCGATGTTGAAATCCGTCGTCGAGCACGATGCATTGGCACTCGAACTCCTCGATCGCAACCTCGGCCGCCGCGACCCGATCGGGATTCTGCAAATGCGGAACGTCGGGCAGACGCTCTTCCAGTTCCAACGCTTCGTCGTTGCGCGCGCCGGCCTCGGCGCCGTAACCCCGGCTGACGATCGTCACGCGCACGCCGCGCGACCGCAGCCAGCGGGCCAGCCATTCGACCAGCGGCGTTTTTCCCGTCCCGCCCAGCGAGAGATTGCCGACGCTGATCACCGGCACGCCGACTCGCTCGATTTTCCGCCTTCCGGAATCGAAGCCGCGGTTGCGCCAGTTCACGGCGGCCGTGTAGGGAACCTCGGCCGCTCGCAGCAAGGCCCGCAGCGCCGCCGCTCTAAGACCCTTCCGCTGGCCGCTGACCACCGCTCGAAACTCGGAAGGACGAAGCACGCGAAGCTCTCGGCGAAGCGGCGAAGAAGGGGAGACTCAGGGTTCCCAAACTAACGCGGTCGCCGCCGATCGACAAGGCGACCCTAGAGATGCACGGCGATCCAGAGTTGCTCCTCGCCCGGCGCCGGTTCGAGCGGTTCGGCCGCGAAGGGGACCGCGCGGCCCTCGGCCGAATAACGAGCTACGGCCGCTTTGAAGGCGGCCACCACCTTGGCCAAAGCTTCGCGCCGGCTCTTGCCTCGCTCCGCGACTTCCGGCAGGTTGCTGCACCGCGCCGCCAAGTAGCCCTCGGCATCGGGCGGTGAAAGCAGCACCAGGCAATTGTAGACCGGAACCTCGCCGGGCGGTTTTTGCGATTGAGGATTGGCGTCCATGGCGGAGAGGTTTGGTTTGGGGGTGCAAGCAAAGATTCATTCTAAGCTGACGCGGTCCAGGCGGGGAATCACTTGCATCTGGAGCGGATTCCTCCGTCAAGTGCAGCCAGACGGCACTTGCCGCCGCCGCAGCCTGCGGCGATGATAATTTCGATCGAGCCTGTTCAGGAGCGCCCGTGCCGTGTCGGACCCGCATCAAACCGTGGACGAAGCCGCCGGCGCGGACGAGCCGTTCGAACTACTGGCCGGCTTTCTCGAAGAATTGCAACAGGGCCGCGCGGCGGACGGGGATGCAATCATCCAGCGGCATCCGGAGTTGAAGTCGGCCATCGAGTGCCTCAAGGCGCTCGAAAAATTCGCTTCCACGGAACTGCCCGCGATCGATGCAAATTCGCCGACGATCATGCTGGCCGACGTTCCGCCGACCGGCGCCGCCTCGCTCGACCGCAGTTCGGCGCCCACGATACCGCGCCCGTTCGGCCAATATGAATTGCTCGCCGAGTTAGGACGCGGCGGGATGGGCGTCGTCTACGAAGCGCGGCAAAAAAACCTCGGCCGGACCGTGGCTTTGAAGATGATCCTGGCGAGCCAATTGGCCTCCGAGCAGCAATTGCGCCGCTTCGAGGCCGAAGGCCGGGCCGCCGCCAGTTTGCGGCACTCCAACATCGTCCGCCTGCTCGATTCGGGGCAGGTCGAAGGACAGCCTTACTTGGCGATGGATTTCATCCCCGGCTCGAACCTCGCGCGGCGATTGCAGCAAGGCCCGCTGGAAAGAGATGCGGCCGTGCGGTTGGTTTGCGACATCGCGCGGGCCGTCGATTACTTGCACCGGCAAGGCATCGTGCATCGCGACGTCAAGCCGTCGAATATTTTGCTCGACGAAGAAGGGCAGCCCTTCTTGACCGACTTCGGGCTGGCCAAGCTGCTCGAAAACGATTCGCAGTTGACGGGCACGGGCATCGCGGCCGGCACGCCCAGCTACATGGCGCCCGAACAGGCGGTTGGCAATCCGGCCGGCGTGACGCCGCTGTGCGATGTCTACAGCCTGGGGGCCGTGCTCTATGAACTGTTGACCGGCCGGCCGCCGTTTCAAGCCGCCAGCGCCATCGATGTCTTGATCCAAGTTTTGGAAAGTGAGCCGATCAACCCGCGGCAATTGGACCCGACGATCCCGCGTGCGCTGGCGACCATCTGCATGAAGTGCTTGGAGAAGCAACCGGCGAACCGTTACGCTTCGGCGGCGGCTTTGGCCGACGACTTGGAGCGGTTTTCGAACGGCGAAGAGATCGCGGCGCGGACTGGCGGATACGTGCAACGCATTCGCCGTTGGGTCCGCCGCGAGCCTTCCTTGGCGAGCCGGTTGGGCGTGTTCACGCTGTTTTATCTGGTCGAAGCCAGCTATTACCTGCTTGGCCGCTGGGACAAAGAATTTCACTATTCCGTCACGGCGATCTTGCTGGTTTGGGTGGCCGCTTCGTTCGCGTTTCAGAAATTGATGAATCGCGGCGCTTGGCCGCTGGCCGTCCCCTTCGCCTGGGGCGCGGTCGACGCGGCGGCGCTGTTGTGGTTGTTGCTGATCGCCGACGGGGCGGCCAGCCCGCTGTTGATCGGCTATCCGCTGTTGGTGGTGGCGGCCGGATTGTGGTTTCGCGTGCGGTTGGTTTGGTTCATGACCGCGCTTTCGGTGCTGTCTTACTTGGCGCTGATCGTCGATTACTTCAAACGCTTGCCCGAGTTGCAGGCCGGCTCCGATCTGCACAGCGACGATTTCATCTATTTCGTCGTGGGATTGATTGCAATGGGCGCCGCGGTGGCCTATCAGATCGAGCGCGTGCGCGTTCTGAGCCGCTATTACGATCGGCGCCGCTTACAATGAGGGCGCCTGCCGCTTTCGCCCCGAGCGGCGGCCCAAATCGAATGACGCTTTCTACGGCATGCATCACCGCATAGACTGAATCGATGGGCCGGACGGCCGGCTTGGCTCGATTGGCGCCCGGATTGCAATCTCGCTCGACATGCTTGTTCCCGTCCCTAAGCCCGAAGAGTCGCAACTCAACCGCCGGCCACTTCAATTCGGCCTGCGGACGATGTTCACGGCCGTGGCTTGCCTCGGCGTGCTGTTCAGCGTGATGGCCACGGTCGGACCGGTCTGGTCGACGATTCTGGTCTGGTTCCTGCTGCTTGCGCTGGCGCACGTGATTGCCAATTGCTGGGGCTCGCGGGGATGGCGAACGACCGCCGCGGAGGAGGCCGGCGAGGCCGATGGGCCGCCCAGCTTGTTGGCCAAGCACGGATCGAGACCGGCGGCCGACGCGCCGCCTACGTTGCTGCGCGAATCGACGAGGCTCGGCTGGAAGATGCCCGTTGCGACCGTGGCCGGCGCCATCGCCGCAGGAGCCCTCGGAACCGTCTTCTTGGCGTGGCTGGGAATCGGTCGAGTGGGCCTGGCCGGTATTGCCGTGGGCGGTTTTTCGTCGGCTGTGGTCGGAGGCCTGTTCGGTTTTTTGGCGAGTAGTTTTGTCGAGGTGGCGGGCGGGGCATGGCAGCAAGCGGCCAAGGGTGCAAGAACGGAGCGCAGATAGAGCCGACGCAGTTACCCTAGATTGCTCGGTCCATTTTCGAGGGAAATCTGGAACAGTTGATTAAACCCTGCCAATCATTTTTGCCGATAACGCGCGATGAGACAGGGTGGTGGACCTCCCAAGTGACAAGGACGTGTCATGTTCCGGACTGCTGGCGCCGCAGCTTGCCTGATCTTCCTAGGTTCCGTCGTTTTTTCCGCGGCGGCGGAAGCCCAAGAACATCAACATACCCACACGCACGCCGCGCCCAGGTCGCTGACCTTGGGCGAGCGGCTGGATCGCTTCCGGCGCAATATCATTGGCGAAGACGAACCGGAACCGGCGCCGCCTGCCCGGGCCCTCAAGAAAACCAACTCGCCGCACGTTTCGCCGTCGGCGTCTTCCGCGCGCTCCGCGCCGCAGTCGAAAGCGGCTGCGCCTCTCGCTCTGGCGCCGCAGCAGCGGCTCACTCGGCAGTCGGCGGTCAAAGCGCAATCCTCGCGCGCCGCCAGCGGCCAACCGATTCGCAGTCAAGCCGCCGCGCCGCCATCCACGGCACGCACGGGCAGCGGTCGCGCGGTTTTGTCCCCCAGTCCTTCGAGCCGCCGCGCCACGGCCCAAGAAGAGGAACCCGACGAAGAACTTCCGCCTGCGGAGCCGGTTGGGCGGCGCCCTCGCAGCTCGGCCGTGGAGGAGATGGAAGCGCCGATAGAGGTCGAAGAAGAGGCCGATTTTCCCGATTCGCCTTCCGAGCCGGAAGAACCGAAGCAGCCCTTCCCTGCAAGGGCCGCGACCCCCGCGGCGCGATCGGAAAAGCCCGCGGCGAAGACGGCCGGAACGGAAAAGGGCGTCTTGTTCGCGCGAAAAAGTCCCTTGTTGTCGGTCGAAACTCGCGGTCCCCGGCGGATCACCGTCGGCCGGCCGGCCGAATACAAGGTCGTGTTGAAGAACGAGGGAGAACTGGCCGCCAACGAGATCGTAGTGCAAATCAATTTGCCCTCTTCGGTCGAATTGCAAGACTCGCGAACTTCGGCGGGTTCGGTCGCATCCAGCGAAACGGGCGGCGGCATTTTGCAATGGACCATCAATAGCCTGGCCGGCGGATCTCGCGAGGAGTTGGCGCTCGACATCGTGTCGCGCGAGAATCATCCTTTCGATCTCGCCGTGCGTTGGACTTCGGCGGCGATGGGCTCCAACGCCACGGTCGAAGTGCAGGAAGCGAAACTCGAATTGAAGATCAGCGGCGCCCGCGAGGTGTTGTGCGGCGCCAAGGAGATCTATCGCCTAAGCGTGTCGAATCCCGGCAACGGCGACGCGGAAAATGTCGTCGTGCGGCTGCTGCCGTTGGTCCCCGGCGAAGGCGAGCCTTCCAGTCACCGGCTCGAAACAATCGCCGCGGGCGACACGAAAATGGTCGAAATCGAACTCGTCGCCCGCCAAGGCGGACAGCTTTTGATCCAGGCCGAGGCGACGGCCGACGGAGATCTGAAAGCGGCGGCATCCGAAGAGGTCGCGGTGCGGCAAGCCGCCCTGGAGGTGGCGATCGCAGGGCCAGGGCGCCAATACGCCGGCGCGGTGGCGAGCTACGAAATCCAGTTGCAGAACCCGGGCGACGCCGAGGCGCGGCGCGTCAAACTGGCCGCCGCACTGCCTCCGCAGGCCGAATTCGTCTCTTGTACGCGAGGCGGCAAGCTCGACGCCAAACGCAACCGGGTCGTGTGGACGCTGGACGATCTGGCGCCGGGCGCGGAAGATTCCGTGGTCCTGAAATGCCTGGTGCAAACCGCGGGCGAGAACCGCATCGAAGCGATCGCCATCGCCGACGGAGACCTGAAGCAAACGCAGGTGGCCGTGACCGAGGTCGTCGCCGTCGCCGATCTGGTGCTCGACGTTTCCGATCCTTCGGGGCCGGTCGCGGTGGGCAGCGATGCCGTCTACGAGCTGCGCGTGCGAAATCGCGGCACGAAGAGCGCCGAAGCGGTCGAGATCGTCGCCTTTTATTCCAAAGGTATCGAACCGCTTCGCGCCGAAGGGGGGGCCCACGAGATTTCGCCGGGAACGGTCGCGTTCGACCCAATTCCGGCCCTCGCCGCCGGCGAGGAAACGGTCTTCAAAATCCATGCACGCGCCGACGCCGGCGGAACCCATCGTTTTCGCGTCGAATTGCAATGCAAATCGTTGGGCACCCGGCTGACCCAAGAGGAAACGACCCTCTTCTATAGCGACGAGCCGGCTTCGATGCAGGCCAGCAAGTCGGCGCCGCCCGCCACCATTCCCGCAGCCAAACCGCAGCGGACGGCCAAGACGCCCCGGATAAGTGAGTTGAGGTGAGAAGCGGGCCGGGGGGGTGTGGTTGGGTGATCGGTAGTTAAGGGCAAGAGGCGCGAAAAAGGTCACCAAGCACTTCGCAATTTCCACAAACACCCCCAACCGCCAATCCCCAACCACGCCTTCCCTGCGAACTCGCGTTCAGCGATTTGCCATCAGCCGCTATAATCCGCCTCGCACCTCAGCGGCAACGCATGTTGATGCGTTGATCTAAAGTCTTCTCTTCCGTCGCGGCAGTGGAAACCATGCGCCCTGGGATTGGCTGCACGATCGCGGTTTGGGTCGGCATCGCCGCCGGGTGCGGCACGACGAAATGGTCCGACACGCCGCGAACCGCCACCGAGCAATTGTTGATTTCGACCGCCGTCGATCGGGCGATCGACAACATGAACTTCAAGCCCTTGGCGGGCAAGGACGTGTACTTCGACGCCAGCTATCTGGAAGGCATCGTCGACAAAAACTACGTGGTCAGTTCGCTGCGACAGCACATGCTGGCGCAGGGTTGCGTGCTCGTTCCGAGCAAGGATCTGGCGACCTATGTCGTCGAGGCCCGGGCAGGCGCCGTCGGCACGAACCATCACGACGTGCTGGTCGGCGTCCCGGCCTTGAGCCTGCCCGGCGCGAGCCTGATGCCGGGCGTTCCGTCGGCGATTCCGGAAATCGCCTTCGCCAAGACGACCGACCAAAAGGGCGTGGCCAAGATCGCGGCCTTCGCCTACAACCAGAAGACGGGCCAACCGGTTTGGCAATCGGGCGTGTTTCCGATCGTCAGCAACGCCAAAGATACTTGGGTTCTGGGCACGGGGCCGTTCCAGCGCGGGTCGATCTACGATGGCACCCGGTTCGCCGGCAGCCGGCTGCTATTCTCGCGCAAGAACCGGGCAGCGCAGGAGTACAAGCACGAGATTCCGATCACGGCCGAAGCGGTCTTCGAAGAACGGCCGGAATTGGCCCGGCAATTTCCCATCACCGCCTCGAAAACGAATTCGGCCGCGCCCGCAGCGACCGCCGGCGCCTCGCCGGGCAGTCCTCCGCCGGGCGGCGCGCCGATCTCCGGCTCGACTCGCGGACTGGGGGCGGCCCCCGCGACGCCTACTGCGCCTGCGCCGACTCCGCCATCCGCCACCGCAGGCGCCGCCGACGGGTTGCCCGCCGGCCGCATCGTGCGATTGCCGGCGCTGGAACAATCCGCGCGCCCAGCGGAGCACTCCACCACCAACTCTTCCAGCGGTTCCGGCTCGTCAAGCAGCTTCAACCTGTTTAAGCTGCGTTAGGGCTGCTTGACGCCGAGAACGGTCCATGCGAATCGCAATCACGGGGGCGGGGGGACAACTGGGAAGCGAACTATGCCGCCAATTGGGCGCCGCGGCATGGCCGCTCGACGTGCCCGAATTCGACCTGACCGATCGCGATGGCGTGCGCCGCGCGCTCGCTGCGGTCCAACCGACCGCCGTCGTCAACACGGCGGCATATACTCTAGTCGACCGGGCGGAACAAGACGCCGAGCGCTGCTGGAAAATCAATGCCGAAGGGGTCGGCTACTTGGCCGACGCCTGCCGTGATCTTGACTGCCCGCTGGTCCAAATCAGCACCGATTACGTCTTCGGCCGCGATACGACTCGTACCCGCCCCTATCGCGAAGAAGACGAGCCAGGGCCGGCCGGAGTGTACGCCGAAAGCAAGTTGGGCGGCGAGCGGCAGGCCGCCGCTTGGCCCAAACACGTCATCGTGCGCACCTGCGGCTTGTACGGCTTCCCCGGGCCGAAGACCGCCGGAGGCAATTTCGTCGACACGATGCTACGGCTGGGCAGAGAACGAGGCCATTTGCGCGTCGTCGACGATCAGCACTGCACGCCCAGCTACGTGCCGCACGTGGCCCGCGCCGTCGCGTTCCTCGCTCGGGCCGGCGCCTACGGCGCCTTTCATGTCGTCAACTCAGGCGCCACGACTTGGCATGACTTCGCCCAAGAGATCTTCCGCCAAGCCGGCTTGAAGGTGACGCTCGAACGGATCACCACAGCCCAATATGGCGCCGTGGCGCCGCGGCCCGGCTACAGCGTGCTCGATACCGCCAAGTACCATGCGCTCAGCGGGCCGCCCATGCCCAGTTGGCAGGAAGCGCTGCGTGAAAGGCTGCAGACGGAAAGCTGAACGCAAGAAGGCGGGAACCAAAAATCCGCGCGGCCGCCGATTTCAATAATCGCACATCGAGTCCATGCCCAGCCGCATCTTCAGCTCTTCGAATTGCTGAAGATATTGGTCGCTCGACGAGTGGACGTGCTCGGCCTCGGTGATGAACTTCATCTGGTCGTCGCAGCCGACGCGGCGATCGCGGAACACGTCCTCGAACGGCCCCAGGTTGTCGCCGTAGACGATCAGCAGCTTGTGCTCGTCGAACTGCACTTCCTGCGGAATGCCGGGGTTGAGCACGGCGATCCCGGTGCAGCCGTCGTTCAACAGCAGGTCTTCGTAGTCGTAGAGAATGCTTTTGAGCACCGGCAAGTCGATGTGCTCGCGATACAAATCGACGTGTCCGCGATTCTCGCGGTTGTGGCTGGTTTCGAGCACCACGTCGACCTCGAACCCCAGCGGGTCCAAGAGATCCATGAACGTTTCGAACAGGTGCTGGTTCGATGCCGCGGCCATCAGCACGGGTACGCTGGCGCGGGTTTCTTCATCGCGATAGACGTCGTGGCGATAGCCCTGGCTAGGCACGACTTGCAGATCGTACGACGGTCGGACCGCGTCGGTCAGCACGAAGTCGCCGTAGCGCACGACGCCCAGGTGCGCTTCGAGTTCGTCTTCGCTGAGTCGCTCGAAGCTGCTCGTGCCGACGTTCGGCGCGCCATCGCGGAACACGTTGCGAAAAAACTTTTTCAAGAAACCCATCGCTGGCCTTTACCTCGTGGTCCGTAAGCGTGAATCCGGCGAAAACCGCTGGCGCGACACGTTGGCTGCCCGACCAACGTTAGGTCAAAACCAGCGGCTTCGGGCCGCATCCGGCTAAAAATCGGGTCTGCTGTTTTCGCGCCCCGCCGCCCGCGACGGAAGAATCCTCCCAGTCGCTACGGTCGGACTGACGCCTCTGTTCCGCACGCGATTCGCCGCGGTTGGCCCCGCACGAACCGCGAGCGCAAGCGATCCACAGTTGTAGTCTAGCACTCAGCTTTCCAGCTCGCGGCGAGGCGCGCGGATTTTCGTGGCGAAAATCAGCGCCTCGCACGGCAAGCTCTGCCGGTCGCTCCGAACGAGCCTCCGCGCCGCTCGCCGCAGGCGTTCAGCTCTGCATTTATGGCAAGCCTTGCCAACAAAAAACGGGAAGCCGCCGACGACGCTTGCGTGCGTCTGATTCAGCGACTTCCCGTCTCTCTGTTGGCTACGCAACTCGCGGGCGGAACGTTCGGAGGAATCCACGCCGCAGCCGGCGATGCACAAAGCCGGTAGATTGTCCGTCTCTCGAAAACGGCCCAAGCCGCCTGACCCATTCGATCCAGAAAAGTCGACAGGGGGCGGCGGATGTGATATTCTCTATGATTATGGTTCCCAAGCTTTCCGAAGAGCAGCGGCAACTGATCGAGAGTATGCAGGGCCGTCCGATCGAAGTCTGCGACGACCGGACGCAGCGAATTTATGTGCTTGTCGATCGCGATGAATTTCGTCAATTGACGGACAACCACTTTCGGCGCGAGCTGCAAGTTGGATTCGATCAAGCCGACGCCGGCGACATGGCTGCCTGGAGCGTTGAACAGATGCTGCAAGAAGCAAGGCGTCGTCAATCGAAGCCGGTCGCCTGATGCTCCGCATCCTACGGACCAGCCAAGCCCAAGAAGACGTCTTGGAGATTTGGCGATACATCGCTTCCGATGATGTCACTCCTATTTGATATGATGGATCGAGGGCCAACACCGCCATTAAGTCAAGCTCTGAGTAAAACGATGCACCGATCTCCGCGATGCAAGGATTTCGGAAACAGGCGCCAGACGCCAGACGCGATTCCGCGATGCTTGGCGATCGCCCTGCTAGCGGCTGCCGGATGCAGCCAAAACGCCGCCCAACCGGGCGCCGTTGAACGGAACGCCGAAGATCAATCGGCGGCGGCGAGCAAGAGCGCGGTAAATCCGGCCACCGCGGCCAAGCAAACTTGGGATGTTTATTACATTCAGGGGGTCCGCGCCGGATATGGCCGCATGACCGAGCGAGAAGTCGACGATGAGGGGCGCAAGCTGTTGCAATTCGAGGGCGAGCAAAAGCTGAGCATCCAGCGCTTCGGCGAGGCCACCGAAGTGGGTTTCGAGATCACCAGCCTGGAGACGCCCGAGGGCAAGCTGCTGTCGCTCTCCAGCAAGCGAGAAATGGGACCGCAACCCACGACGGTTAGCGGCTGGGTGCAGGACGACAAGCTGCATCTCAGCACGACCACGGCGGGCAAGACCGTCGAAAGCCAGATCGACTGGCCGGCCGAGGCCAGGGGCTATTTTGCGATTGAGCAAGAACTGGCCCGTAAGCCGATGCAGCCAGGCGAGCATCGCACTTTCGAGGGCCTGGAGCCGATCGCCAACACTTTGGGCCAGATCGACTTGCTCGCCGCCGACTACGAGGTCACCGACTTGCTCGCCGGCAGTTACGAGTTGCTGCGGATCGAAAGCACGGTCGAGCAGCTAGGCGAGAAGCTCCAAGAGACCCTCTGGGCCGACCGTTCCGGAGCGGTGTTGAAGGGCCATTTCCCGGTGATGCAAATCTCGCGGTATCGCACGACGAAGTCGGTCGCCTTGGCGGAACCCAAGGAAATGTTCGATCTGGGCGACGCCTCGACGGTCAAGCTCGCCAAGCCGTTGAAAAATGCGCACGAATCGAAGCATGCGGTCTATCGAGTCGAGTTGAGCGGCGGCGATCCGGCGGCCGTGTTCGTGGCAGGGCCTGGCCAACAAGTGAAATCGACCGGGCCGAACTCCGCGGAAATCACAGTCGATGCCCTGCGGCCCGATGCGCCGTCGCCCGAGGGACAAGAGGAGCTTGCCGCGCCGCCGACCGCCGCCGAGCGGCAGCCGAACAGTTTCATTCAAAGCGACGATCCGGCGATCGTGGCGATGGCCGAAAAAGCGGCCGGCGACGAGCAGGATCCTTGGAAAGTCGCGGTGTCACTGGAAAGCTACGTTCATCGAAACCTCGCGGCGAAGAACTATTCGACGGCCTTCGCCACCGCCAGCGAAGTGGCCCAAAGCATGGAGGGCGACTGCACCGAACACGCCGTGCTGCTCGCGGCGCTCGCTCGTGCCCGCCAGCTTCCGGCCCGCGTGGCGATTGGATTGGTGTATGCGGCGAAAGAGCAGGGCTTCGCCTTTCATCTGTGGACCGAAGTCTACATCAACGGCCGTTGGCTGCCGCTCGACGCCACGCTCGGCCGCGGCGGCATCGGCGCCGACCACTTGAAGCTGGCCGATTCGAGCCTCGAAGGCCAGGCCGCCTATGCCAGTTTTCTGCCCGTGGCCCAGGTGCTCGGCCGCTTGAAGATCGACGTGCTGGAAATGGAATGATTGCCGAATCTTGCACCTTTGGCGCCCCCGGCCGATCCAAGTCCGGCTTCATGCGGCCATGTCGACCAACGCCCGCACCACGCGGCCTTGTTCCAGATCGTCCAAAGCGGCATTGATCTCTTCTAGCCGGTACTCTCGCGAAATCAATTCGTTCATTGGCAAGCGGCCTTCGAGGAACCAGCCGACGTAGCGCGGCACGTCTTCGTCGGGACGGGTCGCGCCGCCCCAGGCCCCGGCGATGCGCTTGCCGCGGATCAGATCGAAGGGGTCGATCGCAATCTGCTCGCCGTGCGGCAGGTTGCCGGCCAGCACGCATAACCCCCCTTGGTCGCGCACCGAACGAAAGGCCGCTTCCATCGTTTCGAGGCGGCCGGCCGCTTCGACGGCGTATTCCGCGCCTCGCCCCTGCGTTAATTCCCGGATCGCAGCCACAGGATCGCGCTGGCGCGCGTTGATTGCATGAGTCGCCCCCAGCCGCAGCGCTTCGGCGAGCTTGCTTTCGACCACGTCGACGGCGATCAGCGGATCGGCCCCCAGCATCCGCGCGGCGAGCACGGCGCTCAGCCCGATGCCGCCGGCGCCGAACACGGTCAGGCTTTCGCCCGGCTGGATCGCAAGCATGTTGATGACAATGCCCGCCCCGGTCGGCAGAGCACAGCCGAGCAGCGCGGCCTCGCGCAGCGGCATTTCGGGCGGCAGCCGCACGAGGCGATTTTCGCAGGTGATCGTGTGCCGCATGAACGTGCTGAGAGGCCCGGAGTTGATTTTCGCCCCGGCCTCGCGATAGCCGCTCGATGGCACGTCGGCGCCTTGGCCCTTGATCCAACTCAGCACGACGCGGTCGCCAGGCCGCACCTTTTCCACGCCCGCGCCGGCGGCCCGGACCACGCCCGAGCCTTCGTGGCCGAGCGTGTGGGGCAGGTAACGGTCGGGGCCGCGCCGCCCGCGGACTTCGTGCAATTGGCTGTGGCAGACGCCGCTATAAGCCACTTCGACCAGCACCTGGCCGGGCTTCAGTTCGGGCAGTTCGAGCCGCGCGTGGCGCAGCGGCTGATTCAGTTCGACCAGGACGGCGGCGTCGGTCTGCACGCGTCTCACTCCGGAATGAACCAATAATAATCGCCGCCGTAGCCGACCTCGGCGAACGTGCGCTTCCAATCGTCGACGTGCATGTAGGTCAAGGCCGTGAGGATCCACTTCATCAGCCGCTCGCGCTCGGCCTCGGTGCGCCAAGCATCGACCGTGACGAAGGCCCGGCCGCGGCTGACGCGCTCGATCTCGCGAAGCGCCTGCTTGCACTCGGCCAGCGGCAGATTGTGGATCGTGTTGATCGAGATCACGAGATCGAACGAGCGGTCCTCGAACGGCAGCTTTGATGCGCAGCCGATTTGCAGCACGGGCTTGACGCTCGGCATGGCATTTTCATGCGCATATTGCGAGATGTCGATGCCGGCGAGCGAGGCGCGAGGCATTAGTTCCTGAAAATCGTGCAGCATGAAGCCCTTGCCGCTGCCGACGTCGAGAATCGAGGCGTCGTCGGCCAAGCCGTAGTGGTCGCGGATGCGGCGCACGGTTTCCCGCCAAAATCGCGGATGGTAGTTATAACCGCCGTAGCCGAACAACCGCTCTCCGTCGAAGAACTCTCGACCGAACTGGCGGGCCACGCGGCGGTGTTCATCGGTGACGAGCGCGGCGCGCTCGTCGATCGGCCGTTTGGAACGGGGATAGCGGTCCAGCAGGTCGATTTCCCGGCCGGAGGATGCTGTTCGAGCTTGAAGGGAAGAGCGCTGCGCCGGGTTGCGCGTCGTGGTCATTGCGAGGCTCTTTCAAGTTATAAGTTCGTCAGTGTGTCGCCTTTCGCTGGAGCGAAACGGCGTTCCTTCGCTCCGGCGAAAGACGACGTACGATCCACTCAGCGACTTCTTTGGGCGTTGGAGGAATGAGGTTCATTTCGTTGCGAACGCGAGAAACATCGAGGCTCGTGAACGGGGGTGGCGGATCAATATCGACGGTCGCCGAGACGCTCGAAATCGGTATGACCAATTCACGGGCGGCCCCACAAGCTTCGGCTAGGTCGCCGGCGAATTGCGAGTAAGTGACATCGCTTTCCGCCGACGCTTGAAAAACTCCGGTTCTTCGTTCAAGAATCACCTTGTAGAGCACCGCGATCGCGAAATCCAGGGTCACGGGCGCCATCGTCATGTCCGCGAACGGGCGGATGGCTTCGCCCCGGCAGAGGCTATCTCGCCAGGCGCCAAAGAGCGCGTGCGTTCGGCTCACGAGCTTCGCGAAACGAACGATCGCCAACTCGCCGCCTTCTGCAAACATCTCCAAGAGACGTCGATCAGCCTCCGCCTTTTGCCGCCCATACTCGCTGGCCGGCGCGAAGGGAGCATCGGCCCGCGTCCGCGGAGATCGCCCGGAGAACACCCTGTCGCTGGAAAGTTGAACGAACATTCGAGACTCGCTCGCGCATCGCTGCGCGAGTGCAACAACCGCATCGACATTGACTCTGCGAGACTCGTCCGGCGAACGCTGGCATACCGCGGCGCCGGCAACCGCCGCGCAATTCACAACCACGCTCGTCGCCGCGGGTATTCTCCAACTCCGCGGATCGCTCGCCAGATCGAGCGGTATCGTGTCGGTCGTTTGGGGAGTGCGCCGGCTCGTTCCGAGAGCGTGAATGCCCTCGCGCCGCAAGCGGGCCAACAACGCACTGCCCGTCATTCCGTCGGAGCCGACGATCAAACAGCGTGGCGCGTCTAGCACGCTTTTGTCCCTACGGCGAGAGCGAACAGATAGTGCGACATGGCATGGAACCCGGTGTGCAAGACCTCGTCGTTCATGCCAAAGGAAAACACGTTCGTAAAATAGCGCCGCAGCAACGACGCCAACTCCGCCTGCTCTTTGCAATTCACATGGCCGGCCTTGCTCGGGGGCGAAGCCCACGGCTGCGAGGCGAGCGAAGGCGTGCCAATGATCAATACGCCGTCTCTGCGTAGCGAACGCGCGATATTGGACACGAAGGCGTCTTCCTGGCTTTGCGGAATGTGCTCCAACACGTCCAGCGAATAGGCGGCGTCGAAATCCCCGGGAACAGGTCCGCAGAGCATGTCGTGCTCGATGCAATCGAACTTCCAAGTCGGGCACATTCGTGCATGCACGTCTTTGACGAAAAAGGGGTCGAAGTCGAGCGCGCAAACATAAGGCACTTCTTGCAACACGACACGGGTTCCGAAGGCGTCGCCGCATCCGACTTCCAGCGCCCTTTGCTTTCCGGAAAGCATTTTCGCCACGAACTTATATCGTGCGAGGACGAATCCTAGCCGGCGCGGATCGTCATGCCAAACCTGGTTCATCATCGCGCCCAACGCGGTCGCCCCGAATTGGTCGCGAACGTCAATTAGGCGGCCATACTGCGGCTCTTTGGTTGATTCGCCATTCATCGTGTGTTGCCTCGATTGCGCTGCGCCGCATGACTTGCGACGGTCCTAGCCGATCGATCCATTCAGATTGCGAAAGTTCATCTACGGATGGCCCGTTTCAAAATCCCCGGAAGACCTGAGCCTGGCAAGAGCTAACTGGGCGGGAAGTCGCGAAAGGAAATGGGACGTGTTAGAGAACGCGGGGGTGAGCCGCTCGGCCGCGGGCGGCCGAACGGCTCGTTCTTCTTCTACCTTTCCCTTGATTCAGCTCAGGGTCTCCGGGGAAGTTTCTGGCAACTCGCCGCCGGGCGCGAGCGCCACGACGGCCAGTCGATGTTCGTTGGCGAAGCGGACGACGTCGGGCTCGTCGACCATGATCGTGCGGCCCGCTTCGATCGCCAGGCAACCGGCGCCGGAGGCGACCATCGTCTCGAGAGTGCCGATGCCGATCGTCGGCACGTCGAACCGCATGTCTTGCTGCGGCTTGGCCACTTTTACGACAGTGAAGCCGCCCGCCTGGCACAGCGCGCCGGCGCGCTTGATGCACTCGTCGGTGCCCTCGATGGCTTCGACCGCCAGGGCCGTGCGGCCCGAGATGGCCACGCTTTGTCCGACGTCGAGCCGGCCGATCTCCTTGGCAAGCCGCCAGCCGAACTCGATGTCTTTGCGTTCGGCGGCGCTGGGGCCGCGGCGGGTCAGTTGTCCAAACTTCACGAGCAACTCCGGGGCGTAATCGGTGGCCGGCGCGAATACGATGCCGGCGCTGGCGAACTCTTCGACCACGGCCAACAGCAACGTGTCGTCGCGGCGGTCCTTGCGATTCAAGAGAAAGTGCTTGTAAAAGCGGCGCATCGTCCGCCAGTCGGGCAGGTGTTCGATCCACGCCCCTCGGCGAAACAGCAAGTGCTTGTGGATCTTGCCGGCCATCATCGCGTCGCTCACGCCCCAGCGGCGGAAATGCCGGCAGGCCGCGCCCAGCTTGGCCAGGCCGATCCAATCGAAGTCGACGCAGAGCCGGGCCAGCGCCGGATCGGTGTGTCCTTTGACGCCCAGCCCGAAGATCTGAAAGCCCCGGCGATTGAGCGCCTCGGCGACGACCAGCGGATAGCGGCCCCACCCGGCCAGCAAGCCGATCTTGCGGACCGGCGGCGCGTGCGATGGCTGCCTCGCAAAACGGTGGGCGGCGGCGGCATTGGTCGTACTCACGGTCGGCACTCTCGATAGTGCGGCCTAATGCGGCCGAAACCTCACGCGGCGTTGCGCCCGCTCGGGCCGTTTTGCTGCTCGACGAGTCGATTCACGGCCGATTGCAAGGCTTTGAACTGGCGGCGCAGTTCGGGCAGCTTATGCACGGCGGCGAAGATCAGCTTCTGTTCGCGCTCGGGCCGCGCGGGGCTGCCGAAGACCATCGTGTTCGCCGGCACGTCGTTCGACACGCCGGCCTGCGCGCCGAGCACCGCCCGTTCGCCGATGTGGACGTGATCGCGGACGCCCGCTTTGCCGGCCATTACCACGTAATCGCCGGTCGTCGTGCTGCCGGCAATGCCGACTTGCGAGCAAATCAGGTTGTGCCGGCCGAGCCGGCAGTTGTGGGCGATCATCACCAGGTTGTCGATCTTCGTTCCCTCGCCGATTACCGTGGGCCCGTAGGTGCCGCGGTCGATCGTTGCGCCGGCGCCGACTTCGACATCGGGGCCTAACTCGACATGACCCAGTTGGGCCGACAACTGGCGCCGCCCTTCCGAAAGGCTATAGCCAAAACCATAGGCGCCCAGCACCGCGCCGGCGTGAATGATCGCCCGCTCGCCGACCACCGTATTTTCGTAAAGCACTGCGTTGGGAAAAATCGTGACGTTCGGGCCCAGTTGGCAGCCGGCCATGAGTTGAACACCGGAATGAATGGTCGAGCCGGGGCCGATCGTCACCTCGTCGCCCACCGAGGCGCCCGGATGGATTTCCACGTCGGCGCCGATTTGCGCAGTCGGACTGACGAAGGCCCGGGGGCTGATGCCGGTGCGGGGCGCCACGCGCCGCGGCCGATACCGGCAGACGATTTTGGCGAAGGCCGCATGGACGTCGTCTACGCGAATCGTCGGCAATCCTTGATAGACCAGCGACTTGGAGACGACCGCCGCCGAGGCGGCCGAATGGGCCAGCCGCAACAGCTTCTCGGCCGAATCGGCCAGCGTGATATCGCCCGTCCGGGCGGCCGAAAGCGTCGCCGCGCCCGTGACGATCAATTGGTCGTCGCCCGAGACCTCTCCGCCGACCAAGGCCGCCAATTCGGCCAGATTGGTTGTCATCGCTCGGAGTCCTTTCCGTAAATCACGCTCGATCTCGGCGTCGGGCGCCCTCCTGGCGCACGCTGCCGCCTTGACAGCGCGGAATGCTATCCCTTTTGCCAAATCCCGACAAGAGCAGAGCGAGCAGCCCAGCGGCCCCAATCGGAGGCGAGCGGACCGGCCCTTATCGCCCCCCGCGGGGCAGGCTAGAATAAGAGGAACCGCCACCGTTTTCATCGATCCATCGGGCCCAGCAAGCTCGGGGCCGGAAATCCTGATGTCCGAATTCGTCACCGTCGCCAAGGTCGGCTCGATCCCCGAAGACCGCGGCGGAACTTATGTCGTCAACGGGCGGCTCGTAGCGGTGTTTTTCAGCGGCGGCGAGTATTTCGCCATCGACGATCTTTGCCCGCACATGGGCGCTTCGCTGGGGGCCGGCGAAGTCTGCCAGGGCGTGGTCACCTGCCCCTGGCACGCCTGGCGGTTCAGCGTCTGCGACGGGACTTGGCGCGACAATCCGAAACTGAAGGTCGATCGCTTCGAAGTTCGCGTCGCCGGCGACGAAGTGCAAGTGCGCGTGCCCGAAAAAAAATAGGGCTCCTCAGCGGAATCATAGGCTACAGCTTAACCTCCGTGTGTCAGACGCTCTTGGGAAAGCGACGATGAGCGATCTTGAAACCAGCATCTCGGAATTGCGCGAGCTGGTGCGCGAATTCGTCGATGCCCGCGATTGGCGGCAGTTCCACACGCCGAAGAATCTTTCGATGTCGCTGGCAATCGAAGCGGCCGAGTTGATGGAACATTTTCAGTGGCTTTCGCCCGAGGAATCGCGGGCGCTGGCCGGTCAAGCCGAAAAGCGGGCGGAAGTCGGAGAGGAACTGGCCGACGTCTTGTGCTATGCCTTGGCCCTGGCCAACGAATTGGGGCTGGACGTTTCCGAGGCCGTGCGCGACAAGATGGTCAAGAACGCGCGCAAGCATCCGGCCGACGAGTACCGCGGCCGCTACGGAGCGGAAGACCGCCGCTAACGAAAACAGGCGGCGGGACGCAATCGCTCCCGCCGCCTGCTGTTTTTGTCAATCGAATCGAATGCGCTCATCGGCCTGCGCCGAATTTCGCATTCCGAATTCGGACGTTGCTACTTGGCCAACTGCTCCTCGATCACCGAGACGACTTCTTCCGATTCCGGCTTGGTCTTGGGAGCGAAGCGCGCCACGACCTTGCCGTCGCGACCGATCACGAATTTCTCGAAGTTCCAGGTGATGTCGCCGGCGGGCTGCGGCTCGGTCTCTTTGGAAGTCAAGAACTTGTAGAGCGGGCACTGGCCTTCGCCCTTGACGACGACCTTCGAGAACATGTCGAACTTGACGCCGAAGTTCTTCTCGCAGAACTCCGAGATCTCTTCGTCGCTGCCCGGCTCCTGCGCGCCGAATTCATTGGCCGGAAAGCCGAGAATGGCCAAGCCCTTGTCGGCGTATTTCTCGTGCAATTCTTCAAGACCTTCGTATTGCGGCGTCAGCCCGCACTGGCTGGCCACGTTCACGATCATTACGACTTTGCCCTTGTACTTCGACAAATCGACCGTCTTGCCGGTCAGGCTTTTCATTTTGAAGTTCAAAGCTTCGGGCGCCTTCTTGGTTTCTTTTTCGGCGGCTTGGGCGACGGCGACGCAGCACATCGCGGCGACGACCAGTAACGAGCGGACAAACAAACGCATTTCCATCTTGGGCCTCCAAATGGGATCTGGGATTCATCAGCAATCGAATCACGGACGCCGAACAATGCCGATAGTCTAGGTGAAAGCGGGGCGATTCGCCAGCCTCCGCCCGACCTCGCCCTTGCCGTGTCGAAAAACCTAGAGGCTGCTTAAATAGCTAACGGCCTGGCCGACCTCGCGCAAGGGATTCTCGCTGCGCTCGCGCTGGATCGTCCAATAGCCGCGATAGCCGTGCTCTTCGAGCGCTCCGCAGAGGGCGGGGAAATCGGCGGCGCCGCGGCCGAGCACGACTTCGATCCCGCGCCCCTGCGCCAAATCGCGAACGCCGTCCTTGGCATGCACGCAGCGAATGTTCGCCCCGAGCGACTGGATCGCATCGAGCGGCGCAAAGCCGTTGATGATGAGATTTCCTGGATTCAGGCAGACTGCTAGCGAACCGGGCGGCAGCGCCGCAAGCAGCCGGGCAAGATCGGCGCCGCTCTCGCTGCCGGTTTCGGCCGCCAAGCTGGCGCCGACGTGCTGGCCGTAGGCGCCGAGGTCGGTGAGGGCTTCGACCAGCGTCGTCCAACCCGGGCCTTCGGCCTTCTCGGGCACGCGGCCGATCTGGTTGACCGCCAGCGACGCGCCCAGGGCATAGGCGAATTCCATGGCCCGCTTGGTGGCCTCGATGCGCCGCTCCAAGTCTTGCGCTACGTCGTAGCCGCGGCGGGTGCGAAATCCGATCGCCGCCACGCTCAGATCGAGGTCGTCGAGCAGCTTTCGCAGTTGCCGCCGTCCGCTGTTCGACAATTCTTGAGGATTGATCTCGCCCCGCGCGTCGATTTCGACCGCCGAGACGCCCAATTGCTTGGCTGCTAGCAAGGCCTGTTTGAAGGGTAGCCGCAGGCTTTGGAGTTCCAGGGCGATTCTGAGCGGGGGCATAGGCAAAGTTTTCGGATTGTGGCGGTGCGCACGGCCGCCGGTCGAGCGAGCGAGCCGAACGTGCCGATAAGGTAATTTGGGACACTGCCTTGTTAGCTACCTTCGCCAGCGGCAGCGCATGAATTTACTGACCACCCTGCTCATTCTAACGGCGTCGTGCGGCATAGCCACCGCGAATCGTCATCTCGACGGGCGGGAGCTCTATCACTGCGGCTTCGAGCAAAGCTCCGACCGCGACTACGATGGATGGCCCGACGGCTGGACGCGGCAGCGCGGCCCCGGCTATCCCCACTATGTCCAGGTGCAACAGAGCCAGGAACCCTCGGCCGAAGGGCGGCAGTGTCTGCGAATCGATCTCGATGGCGGCGCCGCGGCGGCTTTCAGCCCGCCGATCGCCATCGACCCGCGCCACGACTACGCGCTCGAAGCCTTTCTCAAGGTCGATGGCCTGAAGCACGACGAGGCGTTTCTCAGCGTGCGCTTTCTCGACGAAAAACGCGCCGTGCTGGAAACGTTCGAATCGGTCCGCCGCCGCGGCAATGAAGCCTGGAGCGCGGTCCGCCTGGGACCGCTGCGCTGTTCGCACGACGCCGCCAAGTTCGCCGTCATCGGCGTCCATGTGCAACCGACGGGACTTGCCGACTTGAACGGAATTGCGCTGTTCGACGACGTGTGGTTCGCCCAGATTCCGCGAATGACTCTGAAGGCGGCCGCCGAGGGGATGTTGCACGCGGCCGGCGAACCGATCTTGCTCGACTTCCAGGTGTCCGGCTGCAGGACGAACGAACCGGTCGTGCGCATTGAAGTCGACGACGCTCTCGGACGGCGACTGCTCGAAGCCAAGCTGCCCTTGAAGCTCGAAGGCGATTCCGCACAGCCAGAGAACTCCACCCAGCGAGAGAACCAAGCGGCCGAGGAGCAGCCCTATCTCGCCGCCTCGGCAAGCTGGCGGCTGCCGTTCGACTCGCCGGGCTACTATCGGGTCCGCGCGACGCTGGCCGGCGCCAGCGGATTGATGCACGTCCGCGAGTTGTCGCTGGCCGTCGCCGCAGCCGCCCCGCGGCGCGAGCGCGGCGAGTTCGGTTGGACGTTATCGGAGGGAGAAGCGGGCTTGCCTTTGGCGGCGGTCGTGCAACTCGCCGCGCAGTCGGGCGTGCAGTGGGTCAAGTTTCCGCTATGGTACGACGAACGCGATCAGCAGCGCGTCGAACAATTGACTTGGATGGCCGATCGGCTGAACTCGCAGGGCATCGGTCTCATCGGGCTGCTCTTCGATCCGCCCTCGGAAACCAAGCGGGCGCTAGGGTTGTCCGACGCGACTTCCGCGGCCGATTTGTTCTCGCAACCGCCCGAGTCATGGTATCCAGCCTTGGAACCGATCATGGCGCGGATGTCGCTGAAGGTCAACCGCTGGCAGTTGGGGCGCGACGAGGACACGAGCTTTTCGGGGCTCAAAGATCCCCTCGCGACGTTCGTGCGGGTCAAACAGCAATTGGATCGCATCGGACAAGACGCACACTTGGGCGTCGGTTGGAGCTGGCTGGACGAAACGCCTTCGAACAAGCGGCCGCCCTGGAGTTTTTTGTCGCGCGCCGCCGATCCCGCCATGACCGCCGGCGAATTGGCGGCATATCTTGCGCCGAACGTCTCCAATGCCGGGTCGCGCGCGCCGCAATGGGTCTCGCTCGAACCGCTTTCCGCCGACCGGTATAGCGTCGAATCGCGCGCCGCGGATTTGATCGAGCGCATGGCGGCGGCCAAGGAGCATGGCGCCGCGAAGATTTTTTTCTCCGCGCCGGTGGGGCCCGAGGGGTTGGTCCGGTCCGAGGGCTCGCCGACCGAATTGCTGTTGCCCTGGCGCACCGCGGCGCTGGCGCTGGCGGGGGCGGAATACGCGGGGCGTTTGGAGTTGCCGCAAGGCAGCGAGAACCGGGTCTTCATCCGCGGCCAAGAGACCGTCGTCGTGGTTTGGAACAGTGCGCCCGCTGAAGAGACGGTCTACCTGGGCCATGACATTCGCCAGATCGACGCCTGGGGCCGAGAGATCGAAACCGTCGCCGACGAAACGGGACGGCGCATCGAGGTCGGTCCGCTGCCGACGTTCATTCTGGGCGCGGACAAGGAATTGGTGCGTTGGCAGATGTCGGTCATGCTCGACAAGGCGCAACTGCCCAGCATCTTCGGCACGCCGCACTCGGTCATCTTGAGTTTGCGCAACGGTTTCGATCATGCCGCCAACGGCCAGGTGCGCGTGCTGACCACGGGCGGTTGGCGCGCCGAACCCGACAAGTTCGAAATCAAGCTCCCCGCCGAGACGGAGTTGCGAGAGAAGCTGCAGTTGACCTTTCCTTCGACGGCGAGTTGCGGACCGCAGGCGCTGCGCTTCGCCTTCGATATTACGACCGACCGCCGCTACCAATTCAGCGTCGACCGCGAGATCGAACTCGGGACCGGCGACGTCTTTCTGAGAATCTTCAGCCACGTCAACTCGGCGGACGAACTGGAGGTCGAACAGCGACTGGTCAATCGCACCGCGGACGAAATCAGCTTCCGCTGCCACTTGAGCATTCCGAACCGTCGCCGCATGCGCACGCAAGTCTTGAAAATGGGACCGGGCGAAGACGTGCAGATTTATCGCGTCCCCGACGGCGCCTCGCTGGTGGGCGAGCAACTGTCGATTCGGGCCGAAGAGATCGGCGGCCGGCGGCGGATCTTGAATTACGTCTTCGCCGCCGAGCCTTGAAACTGTCCGCCGGCGCAAGTCCTTCGGCGGAAGGGCCCAACGGCCTCTCGTTGACTTGCCCTGGGCGACGCCTAGAATGGCTTGACCCTGAGCGGGATCGCCCCTCATAGGTAGTCCGGGCGCGCGGACTACATGGAGTAATCTCAACGGAGAGTCGGAGCCCATGTCCGCCCGAGTCTTGACGGCGCTGCCCGTCTTCAACGAAGTCCGACACGTGGCGGATGTGATCGCGGAAGTCCGCCGGTATAGCCCCGAAGTGCTGGTCGTCGACGACGGCTCGACGGACGGCACATCCGACGCGCTGGCGTCGCTCGAAGGCGTTCGCGTCTTGACGCACGCCGCAAATCGCGGTTACGGCGCCGCGCTGCGGTCGGCGTTTGATTACGCCCGAAGCGAACGATTCGACGTGCTGGTGACGATCGATTGCGACGGCCAGCACGAGCCGAAGCGGATCCCTCGGTTCGTCGCGGCTTGCGCCGGCTGGGACATCGTTTCGGGCAGCCGCTACCTGAAGATTTATCCGGGCGACAGCGAGCCGCCCGCGGACCGCCGCCGGATCAACGAGCAATTGACCGCCGAGATCAATCGCCGGCTTGGCTTTCATCTGACCGACGCGTTCTGCGGTTTCAAGGCTTACCGCGTTGCGGCGCTCGAACGCTTTCGGCTGACCGAAGCCGGCTACGCCATGCCGCTGGAATTGTGGGTCCAAGCCGCGCACCTTGGTTTGAAAGTCCGCGAGCTGCCCGTGCCGCTGATTTATCTCGACGAGAAACGATCGTTCGGCGGTTCGCTGGACGACGCGCAAGTGCGGCTGAATCATTACTACCAAGTGCTCGATCGCGCCGCCGCGGCCCTGCCGCGCTTGCCCGGCCGACGCCATCACCAGCCGTGTGGAAAGAGCGCCGAATGAGCCGGTCTGTTCCGGCGCCGCTCGAGCCGCCCGACGACTCGACGTGCTCGGGAATCTCGCCAACGCCGCCCGTCCACGTGCGGCTGCGTGCGCCAGCCGCGGATCGCTCCGCGCTCGTCGCGCCGCCGCTGAGCGAAGCGGGCGCCTTGATCGCGGCAGGTTGCCGCGTGCATTGCAATTCCAGATACGACGTTCAAGGGCGCTCGTTGGCCGAGTTGGCCCTCGAAGGGCGCGGCCAATTGATCGCGGCCGCGCGGCGATACACGTCGAGCTACCGCGACGTGGTGGCGGCCGAAACTTGCCCGCACGTGCTGCTCGCCGGGCATCAACCGCAGTTGTTTCATCCGGGCGTGTGGTTCAAGAATTTCGCGCTCGCGAAGCTGGCCCGGCGGCATCGGTCCGTCGCCGTCAACCTGGTCATCGACAGCGACACCATTAAAGAAGCCGCCTTGCGCGTTCCCAGTGGCACGATCGACGAGCCGGTCCGCAGCGTGCTTCCGTTCGACGACGCAACCGCGGAAATCCCTTACGAACATCGCGATCTGCAGAACTCGGCGCGGTTCGCCGACTTTGGCCGCCAGGCGCAACGGGCCATGGCCAAGATCGTGCCCGACCCGCTGATCGGCGAGTTCTGGCCGCGGGTCGTGGGCCGCTCTCGCGAAACGAACAACCTGGGCGAGTGTCTCTCTCAAGCTCGGCACCAACTCGAAGGGGACTGGGGGCTCGACACGCTGGAACTGCCGCAGAGCCAGGTTTGCGAGTTGGGCGTCTTCCATTGGTTCGTGGCCCATTTGCTCGCGCAGTTGCCTCGCTTCCGCGAGATTCATAACGACGCCTTGGCCGATTACCGGCGGTTTCATCACCTTCGCAGCGCCAACCACCCGGTCCCCGATCTCGCCGCCGATCGCCCGTGGCTCGAAGCGCCGTTTTGGCTGTGGACGCCCGATCGGCCGCAACGGCGGCGGATGTTCGTGCGCCGTCGAGGCGATGAGCTCGTCGTCAGCGATCGCGCTCGCATTGAAATCGAACTGCCGCTGACTGCCGACGGCGACGCCCGCCGGGCCGTCGAAGTGTTGGCCGAACTGCCCGCTCGCGGCATTTGCTTGCGAACGCGAGCTTTGACGACGACGATGTTCGCTCGGCTGTTTCTCGGCGATCTGTTTTTGCACGGCATCGGCGGCGGCCTTTACGACCAATTGACCGACGCGATCGTACGGCGATTCTTTCAGTTCGAGCCGCCGCCGTTCATGGTGACTTCGGCGACCATGCTTCTGCCAGTCGATCACGAGCGCGTTTCCCCCGAGCGCGCGAGGGAGGCCGAGCGGCGTCTGCGAGAGCTGCAATATCACCCCGAGCGGTTTCCGCCCGAGACGCCGGACGCGCTTGCGGAGTTCGAGCGCTGGGCGGAAACCAAGGCGCGCTGGATCGGCATCTCGCAGACCGCCGACAACGCGCGCGAGCGCTGCCAAGCGATCCGCGCGGCGAACGAGTCGATGGGCCGGTTGCTGGAAGCCGAGCGGCGGCAGGCCTCGGCCGAGCGCGATCGATTGTCGCGCCGGCTGCGCGCCGAGACGGTGCTCTCGTGGCGCGAATACGCCTTCTGCCTGTACCCCAAAAAAACTTTAGAGGATTTTTTGCTGGCGTTCTTGCTGGAGAAACCCTAGGCTACAGCGCGTGATGGATCGATAGCACCCACAAGCTGAAGGGATTCACGCTGATGTGCGCAGCAATTCCCGAGGTGGCGCCGGCCCAGGGTTTCTTTCGCGATCGGCCGGATGAGGGCCTCTTGGCGCGCGTCGTCGGCTCTAGCGCCGGCGATCATGCGGCGATCCACCAGTTGCTGTTGTCGGTGTTTCACGCGCCCTCGCCAGACGGGTTCCACGCCTCGCTGGACGATCCTTTTTACGAGCCCCATCATCGCTTGCTGATCAAGCGCGGCCAACAGATCGTCTCGCACTTGCACTTGACCGAGCGGACCGCTTACTTCGGTCCGTTGCAATTACCGGCGACCGGCGTGGCTTGGCTTGCCACGGCGCCCGAATTTCGCGGTCGCGGCTACGCCAGCCGCTTGCTGCGGGCGGCCGACCAGGCGATGCAGCGCAGCGGAGCGATGTTGGGTCTGTTGAGCACGCGGTCGCCGCATTTCTTTCGCCGCACGGGCTGGTCGGTCAGCGGGCGCCATAGCCATGCGCGCGCCGGCGCGCGCGACTTGCTGTCGCAGCTTTCGGCGGCCGGATTGCCGTCGGGCGGAGGATCGTTGAACATTCGGCCTTGGCGCCAAGTGGAACTGCCCGCCTTGATGCAACTTTACCAGTGCAACCGATCGGGCGCTTTCGGCGCCTACGAGCGAAGCGAGGCCTATTGGAGATGGTTGATCAGCCGCAAGGGATTCGAGCAGATCTACGTGGCGTTCGAAGGCCCCGATCGTTGCGAATTGGACATGACGGGCGCTCCCATCGTAGGCTACGCGGTCACCAAGGAAGACCGCATTCTTGAATTGATGGCCGATCCCGCTCATCCGACGGCCGCCCGGCAGTTGCTGGCGCGGGCCTGCGGCGACGCCATCGAGCGCGACTGCCATTCGATCATGCTTCATGCGCCGCCCGAGAGCCGGCTGTTCGAGCTGTTCGAGAGGTCGGGCGGCGCCAACTGCCGGCACGAGATCCATCAGGGCGAAGTGTTCATGGCCAAGCTGCTCGATCCGCCGGGACTTCTGCGGATGATGTGCGGCGAACTGCATGCCCGCGCTGAAGCGGCCGGCCTCGCGAGGCCCTGCGAACTCGGGCTGGCGGCGGGCGCCGAAAAGTATCGGTTCGTCGTCTCGCGGCGCAGCGTCAAGCTGGCGCGCGGCAAGCTCGGCCGCAGCTACCTGCGGCTCAGTCCCGCCGAGTTGACGCGGCTGATCTTGGGTCATCTCGACGCGAGTGAAGCGATTGCGTGCGGCCGCATCCAGGCCTCGACACGCGGCGCGGCGGAAACCGCCCGCGCGCTATTTCCGCGACTTCACTTCTGGCGATCTCCTTGGGACGACTTGGTGGTGTGATGTTGGTCTATCCCGAGAAAGACAACGTCGCGATCTGCGATTGGTCTCACGTGTCCAACGTCCAAACCGTCCAGCGCGCCTAGTTTTTCAGCTCTTTAGTGCTGCGCGGCGATCGCCTATCCCGATCGCGAGTCAGACGCCGCTTGGGAATGCGGCCCCGCGTCTTTGCTCTTTTTCTCGGGCCTTTGGTCTTCGGGCCGCAATTGGCACTTGAAATCCTCGACGGCCCGCCGCATCCAGTAGCGATCGGTGCTGATGGCGCCTAGAGTGCATAACGCCAGCAGCGCCAATTCGAGGCCCAGCAACTGCGCGCCATGTTGGTCCAAGTACGCGAGCAGCGCCGCGCCGGAAGGTTGAACGGCGGCGGGCGCGTCGGCGCGAGCGCCCTTGAAAGCCATCACGCCATAGGCGCAGGCCGTCAACGTGAAGGCGATTCCGAGCAAGACCAACAACACGTAGAACGGATTGATTCCCGACTTCTTTTTGGCCATGGCGAAAGCCCAATGAAAAAACCTCGAGGTAACGACTCCCAGCGCCGTTTCCGTTTCCACCAAGGAAACTTCACAGCCGTCGGCCTCGAGGTCTACGTCGCCGCGAGCGAGAACGCGCGCTGACGACTCTCGTACTTTATCGAAACGTCGGAGTTCGTGCAATAGTTTCGCGCGCGGCGCAGCGCGCAAAAAAATGCGGCTCGACATCGCGCGCCGCGCGATCGCGTCGAGCTTAGCGATTGTTTCGCGCGGCGATCGAGCGCGCGGCCTCGACGAACGCCGCGGCGCGATGACGATAGTCGCGAAACTGATCGTAGCTCGCGCACGCGGGCGAAAGCACGATCGCTTCGCCCGGCTGCGATCGGCGCCAACACCACTCGATCGCTTCCGTCAAAGCGGCGCAGGAGCAATGTTCGCAACCGCTCGACGAGGACGCGGCGAGCGCCGCCAGCTTGTCGCGCACCGCGCCGTAGAAGGCGACGCCGCGGACGCCGCTTGACAGACGCGCGATCAGGGCTTGATAGTCGAGGCCTTTGTCGTGGCCGCCGACCAGGAACCAGGCGCGCGGTCCCAAGGCGTCGATCGCGGCGATGACTGATTCCGGGGTCGTGGCCATCGAGTCGTTGTAAAACTTGCGCCCCTCGATTTCCGCGACGAGTTCCAAGCGATGCGGTAGGCCGCGAAAACCGGCCAACCCCTGTTCGATGGAGCGGCGCGAACAGCCCAAGCCTTCGGCGAGCGCCGCGGCGCAAGCGGCATTGCT
>DATNEC010000585.1:0-11132 GCA_035606815.1 Pirellulales bacterium | reverse complement strand
GACTTGTCGCGGTTGCGCGAGACGATCGACTACAAGCCCCGGCATTCGCTCGACGATGCGATCCGCGAAGTGGTGGCTTGGAAGCGATCGGGAAAGTGATTTCGAAGTAGAAGCGGCATCTTGCCGCTTGGATCTGCAAGGCGGCGCGGCATCTTGTCGCTTGGGCCTGAAACGCGGCAAGGCGCCGCCTCTACATGAGCGCGCATCAAAATGCCCTATCCTCATGTCATTCGACTGCGCGGCCCGTGGGAGTTCGAGGTGATCGAGCGCGCCGCGCCGGCGGGCGGAGCCGAGTGCGACAAAGCATCGACCGCGCCACCCTCCGGCAAGGCCAAACTGCCGTGCGATTGGTCGGAAACGCTGGGCCGCGAATTTCGCGGGCTGGTGCGCTATCGGCGGCGCTTCAATCGCCCCAGCGGCCTCGATCCGCACGAGCGAGTATGGCTGATCGTGGAAGGCGTCGATGCGTTCGGCTCGGCGACGCTCAATGGCCGAGCGCTGGGCGAAGTGCGCGGTTACGCGCTGCCCGCCAGCTTTGACGTCACCGATTTGCTGGCACAGGGCAACGAATTGCTGCTCGACGTCGAATTGCCGCCAGAATTATCCGGCGAGCCGGCGCCCTTGCGGCCTGGGCGCGAAGATCTGGCCGGCGGGCCGATCGGCGAAGTGCGATTGGAGATCCGAGCCGGCGCCTCGATCGAGCGATTGGCGATCTGGACGACGCGCGAGGGCGACGCGGCACGGCTGCATGCAAGCGGGGAGATCTTCGGAAACGGCGCCGGAGAAGCGTTGGCGGTCGTCATCAACGGGGCCGAACGCGAACTGCTCTACGGCGACGTTCAACTCGGCGAGCCGTTTCTTTTTTCCACGTTGGTCGAAGGTTTTCCGATCTGGCCCTATCCGCCGGGCGTCGACGCGGGCTGGAGTTTGGAAATCAAGCTGCTCGGCGGCGGCGGCGCACTCTGGCAGGCCGAGCTGCAAACGGCGGCTTTCGATGCGCGGCGCCAGACGAAAACGCCTCGAGCCCCCGAACCGACGGTCCTGCGCCAGATCCTGCCCGAGGCGATGTACGCGCGGTCCGATCAGTCGGGACAGGCCGTCTTGCAAGCCGTTCCGATTTCCTGGGCAGAAGACATTTGTCCCCGGCTGGCACACCACCCGTCGATTGCCGCCTGGACCGCCAGCAGCGCCGAGCTCGCGCAAGCGGGCGACGAACGACTGGACCACGTGGCCTTCGGCCGGCCGTGGCTGGCGAGCGAGCGCTGCCTGGGTTGAGAAAACCACGTTCGCAACGAAGCGATTGTGCGGGCCTTGACAGGACGAACCGGGCAAATTCGCCGGCCCGCAAGAGGCAAATCTCCGGGCCAGTCTCCGAGCCAGGCGGCGGCTGGCGAAACATTCGCCCGAAGTCCTACAAACCGCCTCTCGCCCGCCGCGCTCCGGCCGGCTTTCTCCAACCGTAACCTAGAGTTTCTGGTGAGCCAACACCTAAGTTCGCAAGCAACAAAAAACTCGAACGGTTGTCGGGGCGAACAGATCGGCAAGGAACCGTGCTTACCATGAGAATCAGCAAACGCTGGCTATTGATCTTGCTGCTTGTCGCGAGCCAGGCGGTATGTCTGCTTCCTGGCGTCGCGTGGTTTAGCGGCTGGCTGCGCAGCAACTTGATGCAGACGCTGCAACAGCAAGTCTTGGCCGACAACCAATTGGCCGCCCAGCAAGTGGCCGCGTTGATCGACCAGATGAAGCTCGACAGCGTGCAGCCCGGTTCGGCCGGCTGGGAGCGGCTGCAAACGGCCGTCGAGGCCATTCATCTGCCCAACGACGGGTTCGTGAGCATCGTCGACGCCGAGACCGGCCGCTTGCTCTGCCAGCCCGCGCTGCGCGAGAACCCGGCGCTCGGCGAATCCCGGTTGGGGCAGTCGAATTTAATCAACCCGCAAGGCGACCAGCCGATCATCGCCGTCGACGCCAGCCTCGGCGCCAGCGGCTGGCTGCAAATGCCGGACGGGATGCAGTTGGTCGCCATCTACGATTTGCCGCTGCTGCACGCCAAGGTCATCGCCCACCGGCGCGAACAACTGATCCAGGCGGAAACGGCGCGGATCGTCGAGCCGGTGCATCGCATCGGCACTTGGACGGCCACGGCGATGGTGCTGATTTCGGCCCTGCTCACGATGCTGATCGCCCATCGCTACGAGAACAAGGTCGCGAGCGTCAACTTCTTGCTCAAGCAACTAGTCGACAAGCGGACCCAGGCGCTGATGAAGACCCGCAACGCGGTGATCTTCGGCCTGGCGAAACTGGCCGAATCGCGCGACAACGAAACGGGCGCCCATCTCGAGCGGATTCGTTCCTACGTGACGCTGCTGGTCGTCAAGCTGGCTGAAAGCCATCGCGAGATCAACGAGGCGTACATCGGCAACCTCGGCCTGGCCTCGTCGCTGCACGACATCGGCAAGGTGGGCATCCCCGACGCGATCCTGCTCAAGCCCGGCCCGCTGACCAAGGCCGAGCGCGAGATCATGCAGCGGCACGCCGAAATCGGCGGCGATTGCCTGTCGGCCATCGCGCGGCGACTGGGCGAGGACGATTTCTTGGAGATGGCCAAGACGATCGCCTACGCCCATCACGAGCATTGGAACGGCCGTGGCTATCCGCGCGGGCTTAAGGAGGAGCAGATTCCGCTGGCGGCGCGGATCGTGGCCCTGGCCGACGTCTACGACGCGCTCACGACCAAGCGCGTCTACAAGCCGGCGCTCAGCCATTTCGAGGCCCGGACGATCATTACCTCCGGCTCGGGCAGCCAATTCGATCCCGAGGTCGTGGCGGCCTTCCTCGCCTGCGAGGAGCAGATTCAGCAAATCTCCGCGCGATCGGTCGCCGAGCTCGACGTCGAGGCCGAACTCGAAGCGATCGAAGACCGCAGCCCGGCGCTGGTCTCTTAGGGCAAAATCCCCTCTCCCTTTGGGAGAGGGTTAGGGTGAGGGGGGAATCGCCTCATCAGCACGCCCTCACCCCAGCCCTCTCCCAGAGGGAGAGGGAGTTCTCGGATAGCATCTTAATTCGCCCCTTGAGCGCCGGCGTCGCTATCGCCCGCGACGCGTGGCGAGCGCCGGCCGCGATCGAGACGCAGCACGCCGGGAGGCAAGCCTTGGGCAAGATCGCCGACGACGTCGCGGGGATTGCGAACGAGGATGCAGCCGTTGGGCAACTCCTGGCCGCTGGCCAACGTCACCTCGGCGCCCAGAAAGGCGCCATGTCCCAGACAACTTCCCAAGGTCCGCGATCCGCTGTTGATCGTGCGGCCCTGAAAGCCGACCGCGACGTTGCCGCGCAGGTTGAAGTCGAACGTGCCGCTTGAGGGGCACAGCGCGGCGCCGCGGCCGATCACCGAAAGCTGCGTGAAGTAAGCGCCGACGTTCGCTTCCTGGCCCACCACGCACGACCGCAGCGTGACGCCGCCATTGACCGTCGCCTTCTCGCCCAGCGACGTGCATTCGACGATCGCGTTGGGACCGATCTCCACGCGGTCGGCCAGTACGGCGCCGCGAACCACCGCGCCGGGGCCGATCCGCACGTTGCGGCCCAGCACAGACGATTCGACGTGGGCCGACGGATGCACCTTCGAACCTCGGCCGGCCCAATAGAGTTTGCCGCGAAGATACGCCGGCCGAAGACTTCCTGCCCGCAACACGGTCCGCAGCGGCAGGGTCAACGTCGCCCAGGGATTGGCCTTGGCCGTTTGCAGGAGCTGGCTGGGCAGGCCCAGCAGGTTCGCCGTGACGAGCGCCGCCCAATGCTGGATCGGGCACAAGGCGACCAGCGACATCGGCAGCGAGGCGCTGCCCGAAGGATCGAAATAGCGATTCACCCGCCAGCGCCGCACGGCGACGCGGTGCGGGATGGGGGCCAATTCCGCCTGGTCTTCCAGGGCCACGCCGGGATCGTAGTCGTCGAAATAATACAGATCGTAGGCCCGATAGGCGTCGTCGCCCGGCCCCGAAATCGGCCGCCCTTGGAACGTCGGCGAGAAATATTCGGTCAGCATCGAGCAAGCCAAGGCCGCTCGCCAATTCTTTCGCCGCGGGCCATCGCCGGCACTCCGCGGTCGGGCCTCGCCGCGCAGGCGACGCACCATTTTTAGAAAGCCGGCGAGGGCGTGGTAAGTGAAGTACACATCGTCGCGAACCAGCAGGCACGGCTTGGCGCCAATCGCTTCCAAATCGCTAATAACCACCACCTGGCAGCCGAGCGCCTTCAACAGCCGCTCTTGGGTTTCGCGCAGGCTGTGATTATGAATCCGCATGGCGCCCGGCGGCTCGTCGAACGGTGCGATCCGCCGCTCGCTTTCGAGGATATATGCCTGCATGGACGGTCTCTAAAAACGCTGGACAATGCCAAACTTACAGGGCGAAACTTGCTGGCGGTCCGATCCGGCTGCGCTTCGGGTCGATTTTGCGGAAACCACGCCGGCTAAGTTTTACTGATTGGCCCGATTCGGGCGAGCCCAGCTTTTCGCTCGGCCGCTCCAAGACCGATACTCATGCGGGACATGCGTTTAGGGCGCGTCGCCGTTTCAACGGCTGCCGGAGAGCGTTGACGATCGCGCCGCGATCGACAAAGCGCCCTACTCGTGAACGTCGTTGTCGCTGAAGGGAGCTTGCTCGTCGGCCGTGACGAGTCTCCGCAACACGCGCGGGTCGATTTTGCTGTAGATGAACCGCGCGCTGCCGTCGCACATGCCCACGTTCGCGCCCCGCAGGTGCCAGCTCCAGACCTCTTCGTTCGGCCCGCAATTCGTCTGGTTCCAAGGACAGCCGGGCGGGCCGCCCACGGGGGCGTCGTTGCCGTTGATCGGGTTGATGAGATTGCCCGGCGTGCTGTTCGGTTGGCCGGAGATGCCTCCGGAACTCGCCGGCTCGGCCCAACGGTTCATCACGCGGCGTCCGCTGGCCGGTGCGCCGTCGCCGGGCGCCAGGCCGCCCGACGTGATCCCTCGCGCGGCGCACCACTGGGCGTAAGTCACCTGGGTTTTGCCGTTCCAGACGAGCGCGCTGCCGCCGCTAAAGATCGGGTCGGCGGATTGCGAAATCGTATTGGGAAAATAGTCCTCGAAGCTTCGCCCGGCGTCTTCCGCCAGGGCGATCGTTCGACTCAAGCCGTCGATGATCTTCCCGGCGGGCATTCCTCCCAGACGAAACGCCCCCTCCATCCGCGACAGCGGCTCGTAGACTCCGTTGTCGAGGTCGATGTCCGAATAGATCGCCGGCATGTAGTCGGTCAAGCCGTAGCCGTTGGGATCGGGCGTTCGAAAGGCGTTGCTCGGACAGAGGTAGGTCGGCACGATCGTTTTCGCCGCGGTCTGATTATTCGGCCAGGCGGCGTCGTTGTAGGCATAGTCGAAATTCATCTCGGCCGTCAGATAGGCCTCCTCCAGGTAGGGCAGCATCTGCGCAAACGCCGACCGCATCTCGAAGGCCGACGCGGGGGGGCTGAGCGTAGGGTCGGTTCCTTGGCCCGCCGACGGCAGCCGGCCGTTCGCCGCTTCGAATTGCAACAGGGCCGAGCCTTGTTCGCGCAAGTTGTTAAGACAACTCGTACGGCGGGTCGTCTCGCGAGCGGCCTGAAGCGCTGGCAGCAGTAGCGCGACGAGCAATCCCAGGATCGAAATGACGACCATGAACTCGACCAGGCTGATACCCCTGCGCTCGGCGTCGTTGAATGCGTTCATCCTTGCGCTTCCGCGTGACACTTGGGGCATTACTCCAACGGGATATCGATGGAGTTGTCCTCGCCTTTGACGGAGTCCTTCAACTCCGCGGAATCGAATTCGAGGTATTTTTTGGGAATCACGGTCGGCTCGACGCCCAATTTTCCGGGCATCCCCACATACTGTTTGAGCCGCACCTTGTACTCGCCGGGGACCATTCCCTCTTGATCGACGAACGAAGACGCCTTGTAGGCGCCGTCCTTGTCGATCACCGTGCGGCCTTCGATGGCTCCGGAGTTGATTTCGACCGGCTGGAATTCCAGTTCGCCGCCGTGGACGGAAGAACCTTGCAAGGTCACGTTCCCATGCACCGGAAACGTCTTCGGCTTCGGCGGCAAGCTGGGGCTGCAACCGCTTGCGACCGACGCGATCGCCACGATACATAACATTTTTCGCATGGATTGTCTCGTTGTCCTTCGTTTGAATTGTCGTTCTCTGGCAATCAAGAAGGGTTCCGCTGCGAAAAACTTCCGCAGCGGAACCCGTTCTTGAACTAAAAGGCGCCGCCGAAGCCGCGCTTCGGCCGTTCAACTTCGCATCAATTCTTCATCAATAATCCGAGAAGCCGGCCGCTCCCGGACTGACCTTTTCCGCCGAGGACACCAGATACCGCAGCACCTGCGGAGAGATGTCTTGCGACAAGAAGGTGACGTGGCCGTCCATGAACACGACATTGGCGCCGGGCCCGTGGAAGCTGAAAATCTCGTCATTCGGTCCGCAGTGCGTCTGGGCGTTCCAGATGCAGTTCGACGGGCCGCCGTAGGGCAGCGAGTTGTTGTTGATGGCCCGTTGCGAGGCCTGGATCACTTCGCCCGCCACCGCGGTCGCGCCCGTGAGCGAATTGTTGGGCGCGCCGTTGACGCCGAACCCGTTATCGGATTCGATCCAGCGCCAGAAGGCGCGCTTGCCGTTGGCGGTGGCCGGAATCGTGGCGTTCGCCATCGGGTCGGGATAGGCGCCGGGCATGAACTCGTTGCGGCCCACGTCTTCGGCGAGCGCAATCGTTTTGCTCAAGCCGTCGACGATGTCGCCCGTCGAACTGCCGCCGCCGTGCAATCCGCCGCTGACGCGCCAGTTGGAACTGTTGAACGCGACGCCGGTGGGGTCGATGTTGGTGTACACCGTGGCGCCGTAATCGGTATAGCCGAAGCCGAGACTATCGAGGCCGGTCTTGGGCCGCAATGGATTGGTCGGGCAGAGATACGTGGGAACCACCTGCTGACCCGGAAGTTGGCCAGCCAACGGGCCCGTGCCCGTCGTTTGGTTCGTCGTATCGTTGTAGAAGTAGCGGTTGTCGATGGCGTCGTAGATTTCCTGCTGCTCGATGTGCGGCAGCAAGTAGTACAGCACCGAATATCCGCCGGGCGTGTTGTTTTGCACGGCCGGATTGCCAAGCGGGGTCCAACCGCCGCCCGCCGGGGCGCCGCTGCTGGGTTCGGTGCTCGGGCCGTCGAAATACGTGAATGGAACGATCGGCGTGGCCATGGCCGACCAGCCGATGCCCGAGGGAAACGCCGGCTGGGTGAACGTGGCCGGGTTGGCCGTGTTGGCGTAGTTCGTGCCTTCGCTGGCCGAAGGGAACTTCTTGTTCTGATCGTTGAAGACGTGCAGCGCCAGGCCCATTTGCTTCAGATTGTTCGCGCAGGTGTTCCGGTTGGCGGCCTCGCGAGCGCGTTGCACGGCCGGCAACAGCAGCGCGATCAGCAGGCCGATGATCGCGATGACCACCAGCAATTCGACGAGCGTGAAACCCTTCGTGGGTCGGTTGAATCTCATGACGTTTGTTTTCTCCAAAGAACCGTTTGATTTCGAAACGTAAAAAACTGATTGCGTCGGTCGTGTTTGAGCATCGTGCGATGCCTCGAGCGAATCCCTGCTCTGAGCATTCCGCCTCCTTGTGGCGCCGCTTGTCTCGGCTCGTCACCTCCCTTTGATTGGATTGGCTCGGGACATTGCTTGGGCCAGTTCGGCTTGGGCCAGTTCGCGGCCTCGGCCGACTCACGCCGCGGGGGATTGTTGCAGAACCGGTTTAGCCCTTGATGGCGGCCGTGTTAGATTTCCATGAAACTCGCCGGCCGTGATTACTGGACTGCCGGCGCCGGGGAGTCATAATGACGGCGGAACAAATCCTGTCGGGCGGCGCCGTCGCCGCCGAAATGGTCCACGAGCCTTGGGAGAATCGCATGTCGCAGTCCTATTCGCGAAGAAACTTTTTGGCCCTGTCGGCCGGCGCCGCCGGAGCGGCAATGGCGCCTTGGGCGACGCGCGCTCGCGCGGCCGCAAGCGACACGGGCGGCTTCCTGCTCGGCATGCAGAGCTATTCGCTGCGGAACTACCCGGTCGACAAGGCCATCGAGCACATGCGGGAACTGGGCGCCCAAAGCGTCGAGTTCTTCAGCGGGCATTTCAGCCTCGGCAGCACTCCCGAGCAGATCGCCGAGATGAAAAAGAAAACCGCCGCGGCCGGCCTCAAGATTCTCGGCCACGGCGTGAACGGTTTTTCCAAGGACCATGAGGCCAACCGCCGCATTTTCGAGTTTGCCAAGAAAGCGGGCATCCCCAATCTCTCGGCCGACCCGACCGAAGACTCATTCGACAGTCTCGACAAGCTGGTCGCCGAGTACGACATTCGCATCGCCATTCACAATCACGGTCCCGGCGCCCGCTACGACAAGATCGACGACGTGCTGAAGGCCATCGAGGGTCACGACAAGCGGATCGGCGCCTGCGCCGACCTGGGGCACTACATTCGCTCGGCCGAAGACCCGGTCAAGGCGATCCATTTGTTCAAGGGGCGCTTGTACGGCGTCCATCTCAAGGACTTCGCCGAGCCTCGGGGCAACGCTCCCGGCACGATCCTGGGCAAGGGACAGCTCGACGTCGAGGGCGTGTTCAAGGCCCTGAAGAAGGTCGAGTTCCCGGCCGACGCCGCCTTGTCGATCGAATACGAAGAGCACCCCGACAATCCGCTGGCCGATTTGAAGGAGTGCATGGCCGTGGCGACCGCGGCGGCGAAGAAGGCAGGATGAGAAAAGAGAGGAGTCAGGAGTCAGGAGTCAGGAGTCAGGAGTCAGGAGGTAGGAGACGGAATTACCCCCTCTCCCTTTGGGAGAGGGTTGGGGTGAGGGCTGGCGACGGCAAATCGCCTCCAACTCCAATCCCCAACCACCATGAAAATCGCAGCCGTACAAATGGACGTGGCGTTCGGCGACAAGGCCAAAAACCTTGCCCGCATCGCCGACGCGCTGCGCGAGACGGCCAAGCAGGGCGCGCAGTTGACCGTGTTCCCCGAGTGCGCGTTGCCGGGCTACTGCTTCGAGAGCCTCGCCGAAGCACGGCCGCATGCCGAAGCGATTCCCGGGCCGAGCACGTTGCGACTGGCCGAGCTATGCCGCGAGCTTGACGTGTTCGCCGTCGTCGGGCTGTTGGAGGCGGAGGGCGAACGGGTTTTCAATGCCGCTGCGCTGGTCGGCCCCGGCGGCGTCGCGGGGACATATCGCAAGCTGCACCTGCCGTTTTTGGGCGTCGACATGTTCACGACGCCCGGCGACCGGCCGCCGGCGGTGTGGCCGGCGGGCGAGGTGCGGATCGGGATGAGCATCTGCTACGACGGCGCCTTTCCCGAGCCGTCGCGGGCGATGGCCCTGGACGGCGCCGATCTGATCGTGCTGCCGACCAATTGGCCGCCCGGCGCCGAGTGTACGGCCGATTTCGTGATCAACACGCGGGCCATGGAGAACCACGTCTACTACATGGCCGTGAACCGCGTCGGCGTCGAGCGGGGCTTTCGCTTTATCGGCAAGAGCAAGATTTGCGGCCCCAACGGCGACGTGCTGGCGCTGGCGAACCACGAAGAAGAAGCGATTCTCTATGCCGAGATCGACCCGGCCAAGGCCCGTCGCAAGCGGATCATTCGCGTGCCCGGCAAGCACGAGATCGACCGCTTCGCCGACCGCCGGCCCGAGATGTATGGACGGCTGGTGGAGGGGAAGTAGGGAAGAGGCGGTTGGGGATGGGCGGCCGGCGGTTGAACATTGCTGATGCGGAGGCCCTCCGTCAATGTCCGAAGAGCGCGCTTCGCGATGTAGCCTCTCGAAATCCCCTCGTCGATTTCAGTTTTCGCTTCGCGCGGCGTTCGGCGCCATCTTCGTTCTTGCAGTTGCACTCGCCATCGCTTCGCGATTTCCGCGCCACTCTGCCTTCGCCGCGCTGATGTCCTTGCTGCTGCTCTTTCCGCTTGCGGTCGCAAGCGCTCTTCGCACCGCGATGGTTCGTTTTGGCCCGATCTCCGACGATTGGCGCATACATCGCCAAGGCGATCGCGACGGACGCATCCTGAGCACGCGGCGACGCTTGTTTCAATATCTCGGACTTTGCCAACCCGCGGACTGCCCTTCGCTAGCGGCCGGGTTCACGGTTGCAGTCCTCTCAAGCATCGCGCTGGCGGGATTGTGGCCGGCAATTCGCGAGATTGGCCTGTTGATGGCGCTGGTCCTTGCGTGGCCTCTTGATCAGATATGGGACTACGCCACGCGTAGCATTCCGGAGACGTTCCTACGCGGCGAATATTGGCTGCGGCTCGGGCGCTGGGAGCTATGGTCGCTCGGCAGGTGGTGGCTTCTCTTTGGCGCCGTTCTATCCTTGTGGCTCGTGCTTTCCTCGCCATTTCGACGCTGGCTGAGGTGCGAGCCTTGGTCGCGGACGCTGGCTCGTTTTCTGCTTTTCGCGCCTTGGCTCGTTGTCCTTGAGGTCGCATTTCTGATTGGCGTATGGATCGAATCGCCAAACACCGTTCCGGAACCCAGCACGGGTTTTGTCGTTGGAATCTTCTCCTGGAATCTATGGCACTGGGATTGTTGGATGAATCGCGGCTGGATGATTCGCGGCGCCCTGCCAACGTTCGTCGCCGGCTGCGCGTTTTTCACGCAAGTGCTTCGCTGGCGCCGGCTCGCTACGATGATCGCGGCGCTGCTCCTCATTCCAATTGCACTGATGTTGTCGGTGGCATGCACGGTCGCATATCAACACGGCTTGCCGCCACTGCTCTAAGAAAGTTTGCTCAGCCGAAATCTGGGCACGTAGGGCCTTAAAAAAACACGCCCGGCGCGGCGAATTGCCGCCTCCAGGCGTGCTTGTAAGAATCAACACCGTTGTCGCCTATGCCACCTTGTCGGGCACGACGAACGGCTTGCGGTACTGCCGCGTGAGCATCTGGTTGGCCGCGTCGTCGCCGACGATCTTCTCGCTGGCGGCGTCGACCGACAGCTTGCGGCCGAGCATGTACTGCGTTTGCTCCAGGTTCAACCCGTTGGTCTTCGACAAGTGCTCTTCCATGCGGGCCAGCGTTTCATAGGCTTCC
>DATNEC010000584.1:0-4532 GCA_035606815.1 Pirellulales bacterium | reverse complement strand
TGCGCTCGGCAAGTACTTCTTCGCTGGTCTGGCTCCCGGAAGCTACGACGTACGCGAGGTCGTCGCGACCGGCGTTACCTTGACCACCCCCAGCCAGAGCGTCACGGTGACCGCCAACACCACGCAGTCGGGCGTCAACTTCGGCGAAGGCCCCGCCATCACGGGCGCCGTCTTCACCGACACGAACGGCAACGGCGCCCTCGACGCCGGCGAACAAGGCGTTTCGGGACGCACGGTGTTCTTGAATATCGACAACACAGGCGCCCCCGACGCCAACAATCCCTCGGTGACGACCGACGCCAACGGCAATTACGTCTTTTCAGGCATCGCCAACGGAAGCTATTCCGTCATGGAAGTCTTGCCCAGCAACGTCACGCTGACGACGCCGGCCCAAACGGCCACCGTGGCCAGCGCCCAGACGACCCAGAACGTCGACTTCGGCGAAAAGCCGGCGATCGCCGGCACGGTCTTCATCGACCTGAACGCCAACGGTCAATTCGATGCCGGCGAACAAGGCGTGCCGGGGCAGACGGTGTTCATCGACAAAGATGGCACGGGTGCGCCGACCGCGAACGATCCGCAGACCATCACCGACAGCAACGGCAACTATACGTTCTCCGGCCTGGCGCCGGGCAACTATACGGTCAAGGAAGTGCTGCCCTCGGGCGTGACCCTCACGACTCCCGCCCAGGCGGTGACCGTCGCCGCCAACCAAACGCAGTCGGGCGTGAACTTCGGCGACAAGCCGGCCATCGCCGGCACGGTCTTCACCGACACGAACGGCAACGGCATCCTCGATTCCGGCGAGCAAGGCGTCAACGGCCGCACCGTGTTCCTCGATTCGAACCACAACGGGGTCTTCGACAACGGCGAGCCTTCGACCGTGACCAACCCCAGCGGCAACTACGCCTTTTTGGGCCTGGCGGCCGGAAGTTACACGGTCGGCGAGGCTCCCACTTCGGGCGTAGTCCTGTCGACCAAGGCGTTCGAATTGGTGACCGTGACGGCCGGCCAGGCGAACACGGGCGTCAACTTCGGCGAGGCGACGGATACCACGACGGCCGAAATCAAGGGGACCGTGTTCGAAGATACCAATCTGAACAGTCAATTCGATGCGGGCGAGCAGGGCCTGGCCGGGCGGATCGTGTTCGTCGATAAAGACGGTTCCGGGGCGCCAGGCCCCATGAACCCCTCGGCGACCACCGACGCCAACGGCCATTACTCGTTCCTCGGCTTGCCGGCCGGAACGTTCACCGTCCGCGAAGTCGTGCCGGCCGACCACGGAGTGACGATCACCACTCCGGTGCAAAGCGTCGCCGTCATCGTCGGCCAGACGAAAACGGCGAACTTCGGCAACGTCTTGATGAGCACGCTTTCGCCGCTGCCGGTATCGCCCGGCGGCGCCGGCTCTTCATCGAACTCGTCGGATCCGAACGCCGCCTACATCGACGCCGTCTACCAAAGCGTGCTCGGGCGCGCCGCCGACGACGCGAGCCTGACCTACTGGCAAGGACGATTGAGCCAGGGCGCCTCGCGCGCCGACGTGGCGCGCGGCGTCTGGGACTCCACGGAGCACCGCTCCAGCGAGATCGAACAGTATTACCACACGTTTTTGGGCCGGGCCTCGGACGCGGTGGGCAAGGCATTCTGGCTCCAGACCTATTCCGACCCGACGACGTTCGACACGCTGGCCAACGAGAAGCTGATCATTTCGGCGTTTCTCACCTCGGACGAATACTCGCAACGGTTGCACGCTTCGAACACGGATTTCATAACCGCGCTCTATCAAGACATCGATAACCGCGCGCCCGACGCCAAAGGGTTGAGCGATTGGACCACCGCCCTGCAAGGCGGGCAAACGCGGCTGCAAGTAATCAACGCCTTCCTGAACAACCAGGAAGCCAGCACGCAGCTCATCGACGGCTTTTACGCCGACTTCCTGCATCGCACGGTGGATGCGGCAGGGCAGCAAACTTGGGACGGCGCCTTGCAGAACAGTTCCGCCAGCATCGAAGACGTCGCCGTCAAGATTCTCGCCACCGATGAATTCTTCGCGCGAATCAAGACGCAAAACGGCCTGTAAGTTGCGTGACTCGCGAAAAGGATCATGAAAACGCGATCCTTATGGCGTGGCTGGACGGCATCGGGCACCCCAGAAGAGTTAGCGCGACGCGCGGCCGGCGCGTGTCGCCCGCGTTAATCGCGGCGGCTTGCTGCACCGCGGTCGAGCGAATATTACAAATTCGCCAGGATCTTGCTCCCACCCTTTCGGCCCGCGAAAATAATCGATGGGTGGCAAGCCAAAGGCGCTTTCCGCTCCAAGCGTTTCATCTCCCGCTCATTGGCATGTTGCTTGCACGCAAGTCAAGCCGCATGACGGTATTAACAGTTAGGTCTCGTAAGCCTTTCCAAGGTGGAGGTGTGGTATGTGTCATTCGAAACGCGAATGGTTCGCGGGCTTGTTGGTCGCCGGTTTGGCGCTCGCATGGACCAGCACAGGACGAGCGGCGGCGCCCAACCCATTCCAGCCGAACGATGAATTCGTGGTTGCCCAAAGCGGGGCGCCTTTGATGCGAGGTCACGACACGTTGGCCAGCGTCGAGCGCGGTCAGACGCTGCGCGTGTTGAAGATTGAAGGCCCGTGGGTGGGTACGGCGGTAACGGTCAACGGCCGCAAAATCGGCGGTTGGATTTGGGCCGGACAAGCAGTCACGCCGCAACGATATGCCGCCCTGCAGCGGACGACCCGGCGGATGTACTCCGTGGCGCCCAGTTCAAGCTACGGCGCCTCGGGCGGGTACAGTCGGGCGCCGGCCTATGGGGGAGCCTACGGCGTGTTGCCCAACCAGGAATCGCCGAATCGGCTGATCATCGGCGACACCCCTTATGGTCCCGCTTATTGGCGGGCCGACCGAAAGATCATGGGCTATTGAACCCCAGCGAGCGACGAATCGAGCGAAACTCCTCGCTTCGTAAAGACGCCTCGTCGGGTTCGAAATCAAGGCCGAGCGCAATCTCGTTTTTGCGCTCGGCTTTTTATTTTGCGTTCGGACCCTGCGAGCATTATGGTTAACGCAACCAGTGCCGTTCCCCGATGAAGGCCCCATGTCTCGCGATCCGATGAACTCGCCCGGCGAGGCGTCCGCCGAGCCCGCGCTGTTTTCGCCTGAGCTTGCCATGCGGCTTTGCGCTTCGGCGGTGGGCATCGTTACGATTCTGATCGGGCTATGGCTCGCGCTAACGCTGTTCGGCATGATCGCGGAGGGGCTTAGAACTCCTGAGGCCTTTGCGGAAACGTGGAAGCAATGGGCCGCGATCGTGGGCGGCGACGGACTTAAGTTCAAGATCGGCGACCAGGAAGCGGCGTTCGCTCCGGCCGTCTCCGTCGCCGCGGTCGGCATGGGCCTGTGCCTGCTCGTCTGGTTGTCGCTGGGCGTCATGCTCACGGGAGCGAAAATCGTCGCCTGGGCCAGCGGCGAACGCGAGGCCGTCAAGCGAATCTTGCGATACGCGTTCGGCCCGACCGCCAAACGTCCTTGAACGGGCGTGTCCGATGAACCGTTATCGTGCGACGCTCGACCGCCGAACCTATCCATTCCGCGATCTGAAAGATCTGCTGGCCAAGGCCAGCCCCGCGCGCTCCGGCGACCAGTTGGCCGCCATCGCGGCCGCCAGCGCCGAAGAGCGAGTGGCGGCGCAAACGTGTCTGGCGGACGTGCCGCTCGGCGTTTTTCTCGAAGACCCGCTCGTTCCTTACGAAGACGACGAGGTCACCCGGCTGATTCTCGACGAGCACGACGCCAAAGCTTTTGGCGTCGTGGCCGCATTGACCGTCGGCCAATTCCGCGATTGGCTGCTGTCTTACGAGGTCTCGACCGAGACGCTCCGCGCACTGGCGCCGGGCCTGACGCCGGAGATGGTCGCCGCCGCGAGCAAGTTGATGCGCAACCAGGATCTCGTGCTCGCGGCCCGCAAGTGCCAAGTCACGACCCGTTTTCGCAATACGATCGGGCTGCCGGGCCGGCTCTCGGTGCGATTGCAGCCGAACCATCCGACCGACGATCCGCGCGGCATCGCCGCTTCGATCTTCGACGGGCTGTGCTACGGCTGCGGCGACGCGGTGATCGGCGTCAATCCGGCGACCGACAGCGTCGGCTCGACGATCGACTTGCTGAAAGTGATCGAAGAACTGATCCAGCGCTATGAAATCCCCACCCAGTCGTGCGTGCTGGCCCACGTGACCAATCAGTTGCGGGCCATCGAGCGCGGGGCGCCGGTCGATCTGGTGTTCCAGTCGATCGCCGGGACCGAGGCGGCCAACCGCTCGTTCGGCGTCGATCTGCGATTGCTCGCCGAAGCCCGGCAAGCGGCGCTGGAACTGCGCCGCGGCACGGTCGGCCAGAATGTGATGTACTTCGAAACCGGGCAGGGGGCCTGCCTCTCGGCGGGGGCCCATCACGGCGTCGACCAGCAAACGTGCGAGGCCCGCGCCTACGCCGTGGCGCGGAAGTTCCAGCCGCTGTTGGTCAACA
>DATNEC010000561.1:0-6070 GCA_035606815.1 Pirellulales bacterium | reverse complement strand
CCGTACCAACCGGCCATGCCGCGCGTGATGCCGAAGAAATCGGCGACTTTGCGGAACAGCGGCGGCGGTAGCATGGCTTTGGTGAAGGGCGTCACATAGACCAGCCACGGCGTGAGAACCAAGTCGCGATTGCGCTCGACGGCGCGCAGCACCATCCGGGCGACTTGCGGCGAGCTCAGCATCCGCGTAAATCGCGGAATCTTCACGCCGTCGCACATGCCCGTGTCGATGTAGCTGGGGCAGACGGCCGTCACTCGCACGTGGCGATGACCGAGAACGCGCAGCTCTTCGCGGATCGATTCCGAAAACCCCAGCGCCGCCCATTTGCTCGAAGCGTAGGTCGAAGCGTAAGGCAAAGCGATCAGGCCCGACGCGCTGGCGATGATGACCAAATGGCCTTCGGGCCGGGCGATCAGGTCGGGCAGAAAGGCGTGCGCCATGGCGACCAAGCCCAGCGAGTTGACCCGATAGGTCGCCAGGTGGTTTTCGACGGGCACTTCCAAAAACGTGCCGCCGTGGGCGATGCCCGCGTTGTTGATCAGCACGTCGATCGGGCCGCGTTCGGCGTGCAGCCGGTCGCGGAACCGCCCGATGGCGTCCACGTCGGTGACATCCAGCGCATAAGCCGCCGCGCCGCCGCCGTCGGCTTGAATCCGCTTCGCCGTTTCCTCGGCGCCTTCGAGATTTCGATCGGTGACGATCATCTCCGCGCCCGCCTTGGCGAACGCCTGGGCCAAATCGCGGCCCAAGCCGTGGCCGCCGCCGGTGATGAGAATCCGCTTCTTCGCCAAGTCTCGCATGGCCGGCATTGTATTTGCTTATACGATTGATTGCGAGACGATTCTAAAAGAGGGGCGGCAAAGCTACTGCGCGTGCTCGCGCGGCGGTGTCTTCCCGCGCATCCCGTGGACGAAAATCATCCAAGATGGCCTCGCGGATTGAAGACTACGCTCTGATCGGCGACTTGCACACGGCGGCGTTGGTGTCGCGCGAGGGGTCGATCGATTGGGCGTGCCTGCCCCGCTTCGATTCGCCGGCTTGCTTCGCCGCACTGTTGGGAACGCAGGAAAACGGCCGCTGGCTGATCTGTCCGGCGGGCGAAGTGCGGGGCCGCAGCCGCCGCTATCGCGAGGGCACGCTGATTCTGGAGACTGAGTTCGAGACCGACTCGGGCGCCGTGACGGTCGTCGATTGCATGCCGCCGCGGCGCGAGAACCCGGCCTTCGTGCGACTTGTCGTCGGGCGGCGCGGCAGCGTCTCGATGAAAATGCAACTCGTGCTCCGGTTCGATTACGGCTCGATCGTGCCGTGGGTCCGCCGCGTCGATGGCGAGACCCATGCCATCGCCGGCCCCGACGCGGTTTGCTTGCGGACGCCGGCCGACGTTCACGGCGAGAATCTGTCCAGCGTGGCCGAATTCGAGGTCGGTGAAGGCCAGATCGTCCCGTTCGTGCTCGCCTGGCATGCATCGAGCAGTCCTTGCCCGGAAGAGATCGACGGCGAAGCGGCGGTTCGAGAAACCGAGCAGTGGTGGCGAGCCTGGTCCGACCGCTGCAAGTGCGAGGGCGACTGGTGCGAGGCGACGAAGAGTTCGCTGATCGTGCTCAAAGCGTTGATCTACGCGCCCACCGGAGGCATGGTCGCCGCGGCCACGACGTCGTTGCCCGAACAACTCGGCGGCCCGCGGAATTGGGACTACCGATTCTGCTGGCTGCGCGACGCCACCTTCACGCTCTACGCCTTGATGGCGGGCGGATATGTCGACGAGGCCGCCGCCTGGCGCGAATGGCTGCTGCGTGCCGTCGCCGGCCGGGCCTCGCAGATGAACATCATGTATGGGTTGCGAGGTGAACGCCGATTGACGGAAATCGAACTCGACTGGCTGCCCGGTTACGAAAATTCCAAGCCGGTGCGGATCGGCAACGCGGCCCACAAGCAGTTCCAACTCGACGTGTTCGGCGAAATCATGGACGCCTTGCATCTGGGGCGCCGCGCGGGGCTGGCCCTGGAGCAAGACGCTTGGGACTTGCAACTGCATCTACTCGAACACCTGGAAACCGTGTGGAACGAGCCCGACGAGGGCATTTGGGAGATCCGCGGCCCGCGCCGCGCGTTCACCCACTCGCGCGTCATGGCTTGGGTCGCCGTCGACCGCATGATCAAGTCGGCCGAGCAGTTCCAATGCCCGGGGCCGATCGACCATTGGCGCGCCCTGCGGGCTCAAATCCATGCCCAGGTCTGCCGCGAGGGATTCGATGCCGAGCAGAACTCGTTCGTGCAGTATTACGGGTCGAAGGAATTAGACGCCAGCTTGTTGATGATTCCGCTGGTGGGCTTTCTGCCGCCCAGCGATCCGCGCGTTCGCGGCACGGTCGAAGCGATCGAGCGCGAGTTGCTCGTCGACGACTTCGTGCTGCGATACAAGACGCAGCAGAAGCTCGACGGCCTGCCGCCGGGCGAAGGCGCCTTCTTGCCCTGCACGTTCTGGTTTGCCGACAACCTGAACCTGCTCGGCCGCCGGGACGAGGCGATCGAGATTTTCGAGCGACTGTTGAGCCTGCGCAACGATCTCGGGTTGTTGTCAGAAGAGTACTGCCCGCGGCAAAAGCGGCTGGTCGGCAATTTTCCGCAGGCGTTTTCTCACGTGAGCCTGATCAACACGGCCCACAATCTATCGTCGGACCAAGGGCCGGCGACCCATCGGCCGCAGGATTCGGCCTAGGGCTTCGCGAACATTTCGTGTTGCGAAGCTATGGAGAGCGGACGATCGCCATCAGGACCAAGATGCACGCCGCCGGCAGGATGAAAACGAAGACGAACCCTGCGACGCACATTCCGAGCGTCGTCGCGGCGCTTCTCGTGGAGCGCCGTTTGATCTTCTTCTTTTTGACGGGCGGGGGCGGTTGGTAACGCGCCCGCGGCAGCGGTCGTTCGAGGGACGCGTCTTCCGCGTAGAAAGGCTGCTCGTCGGCGAACACGGGCGTCGCCACCGGCGGCTGGACCCCGCCGGCTGGAGGACTGGCAGGCTCGTCGAACAGATCCGCCTCGGTCAAGGGGACGGGTTCGGCCGACGGGACGGGGTCGGCCCAGCGGGCCGGCTTGGCAACCGCCGGACGAGCCACCGGCCGCGCCGCCAGCGGCGCCGGGGCATCAACCGGACGCGCGACCGGCACGGCCCGTGGCGGCGCCGGAATTCCCAGCGACGACCCGCTCGCGGACGATGCCGACGGATCGCGCGCAGGCGCTAGAAATCGATGGCCGCATTCGCAAGCCACGGCCTTTCCCGCGAGGCGATTCTCTTGCGGATAAGCCTTGCCGCACTCCGGACATTGAAAGGTTTTGGACATGGACGGGCGTCGGCGTAAAAGCGGGTTACATCGGGTGCTGGGCGACCGCCATGAAGACGTGCAACACTAAACTGAACACGATGCAGCACGTCCACGCCGACATCAACAGGATGTTTTCCCATTCGTTGACCTTCCACCAACCGTATCCGAAGGTGAACAAGCCGCCGAATATGCAACAGAACGTGAGCACGATGCAAATCACCCCCATTTGCGTCTCGCCGTGCATGAACGTTTGAATTACGAACGTGAGATAGCAGAGGATTATGCCTAGGGCGAGAATCCCAGAGGCCACTGTAAGCAGATCAGAGGTATTCATGGTTGAGGATCGAGTCGTCTCAGCGTCCAAACGGCCCCATCCACGGCGCGGCGCGCTCCTGGGGACATTCAATTATAATCGGCTTTGCCTGCGATGCGCGTCCTCGAAAGAGCGGTTGGCCAAGCCGGGACGCCTAGCCGGCGCGGGCCGCAAAGTTTATCATCCATGCTTATGGAACCCCGCGTCTACAATTTTTCGTCCGGTCCTGCCGTCCTGCCCTTGAAGGTGCTGGAACAAGCCCAGCGCGAGCTGGTTTCGCTGCCGGGGATCGGCATTTCGCCCCTGGAAATCAGCCACCGCTCACCCTGGTTCGAGGGGGTGCTGACCGAAACCGAGGCCAATCTTCGGCGTTTGCTGAGCATTCCGGCCAACTATCGCGTGCTGTTTCTGCAAGGCGGCTCGCGGTTGCAGTTCTCGATGGTCCCAATGAACCTGCTTCGCGGTTCGGGCCGCGGCGCCGACTATATCGTCGCCGGAACTTGGGGCAAGACGGCGCTCGTGGAAGCCGTCCGCGAAGGGACCGCCCGCATGGCCTACGATGGCCAGGGCACGAACTTCGACCGGCTGCCCAAGCCCGGCGAACTCAAGCTCGATCCGCAGGCCGCCTACGTCCATTTCACGTCGAACGAGACGATCCAAGGCGTGCAGTTTCTTGCCGAGCCTGAAGTCGGCGGCGTGCCGCTGGTTTGCGACGCCTCGTCCGATTTCCTCTGCCGGCCGCTGCCGATCGAGCGCTATGGGCTGATTTACGCCTGCGCCCAGAAGAACGCCGGGCCGGCGGGAGTGACCGCGATCGTCGTCCGCGACGATTTGCTCCAGCGCGTGCCCGAGGGCTTGCCGTCGATGCTCGACTATCGCACCTACGTCAAAGAAAAGCTGATGCCGAACACCCCCCCGGTGTTCGCCATTTACATCATGCTGCTGGTCACGCGATGGCTGCTCGACGAAGTGGGCGGATTGCAGAAGATGCTGGAGCGTAATCGGCACAAGGCGAAACTGCTCTACGAAGCGATGGACGAGCATGGCGACTTTTACCGCGGCCACGCCCAGGCAGACAGCCGCTCGCTGATGAACGTCACCTTCCGCCTGCCCGACGACGAGACGCAAGCCAGGTTTCTCAGCGAGGCCAAGGCCCGCGGCTTGGCGGAACTGAAGGGGCACCGCTCGGTGGGCGGCATCCGCGCTTCGATCTACAATGCCATGCCGCTGGAAGGCGTTGAATTACTGGCCGCTTTCATGCGAGAATTCGCCCGCAAGGCGCGATCGCGATAGAATCGAAATCTTGCCCAGACGTTCCTGGGGTCTATCAAGTCAAAGGAGTGCTTGTTCATGCGACAGTGCAATTGGTATTGGTTTGCGGGTCTGCTCATCGTGGGATTCACCCTAGGCTGCGGCAGCGACACGAAGCCGGGCGGAAACTCGTCCGCTCCGAAATTCGAGGGCGAGGCCGCCGACGGCGCCGCGGCTGCGAACGAGCAACCGGCGGCCGATGAATCGGATTCGGCCGACGCCGCCATGCCCGACGCAACCGAAAATGAAAATGCCGTGGCCGATGAAGCCGAAATGAAGGATGAAGCTGCGGCCGCGGAAAAATCGGACGCCAGCGATACGCCCGCCGCCGAAGAAGCCCCGGTCGAACCGCAACCCGAGGGCGAAAAAAACGCCCGGCCCGCCGCGAAGGCTTCGTCCGGAGGAATCTTCAAAGGTTTGACGAATTCGGTGCTGCGGGGCGCCCAAAAAACCTTGAACGGTTCCGCCAAGCCGGCTATGTCCGGTCCTCCCGCGGAACCCAAGGCCGAGGACGACCCGTTTCCCAACGGCGAGCCGAGCGACAAGCCCGCGGACAACAGCTAGCGCCCTGTCACGCCTAAGAACTCGGGTGCGGCTCCGTGCATGTCACGCCAAGATTTGCCGTAAAATTGGATCTGCCGGCAGCACCGAAGGTGCAGGATTCGACAGCCCAGGCCGCAGCCCTGGGAACTTTATCGCACACTTTCCGTCGTAAACCCCAACGGGGTTTGACCGCTCCTCGTCTCGGCTCGGCTTGCGAAAAGAATCGACCTCGCGTCGGTTCAATCGTGCTGCTCGTCGCGCCCCGTTGGGGCTTCCTGGGTCTTGGTGCTTCCAAAACCCCAGGGCGGCGCCCTGGGCTGTCGAATACGACCCCTTCGGGGTCCAGCAGTTTCCGTTCGACTGCTTTGTCACGCCTGAGAATTTGAAGCCGGATCCTTGCAGACGGCCCTAAGTTTTAGCTGTGACAAAGCACTAGCGCCCGCCAATAGCTAGCGCTCCCCAAGCCGCAATTCGACTACCATTGTACTCAGCATTCGCGTGCGCGCGGCTTGGCGCCGTTGCTTCGCGAAGATGGCCATATTTTCGCCGGACATCTTCGGCCAAGTTGGACATC
>DATNEC010000557.1:0-3840 GCA_035606815.1 Pirellulales bacterium | reverse complement strand
CGCAGCAAGGTGGGCGGCCAGAAGATACGGGCGAAAAAATGCGAGATGAATTCGGCCCTAGTCATCGGGAAGCGGTCCATCATCCGGGTTTTGCCCATGTTCAGCAGTTCAGGATCGCGCTCCCAATCGTTCGTGTACTCGTGGTGCCCGAGGTGGATCAGGCGATACTGGGCCGTCGTGCAAAACAGCGGGAACATGCACAGCACGTCGGAGACCAACTCATTCCAGAAGCGATTTTTCAGCAGGATGTAATGGGCGCCCTCGTGCGCCAAGCCGGCAAAACGGTGCTGCACCGCCCCGACCAACAGCGCCGATAAGGCCACGACGGGAATGTTCCAGAACCAGGAAAGCCCCCAATCGCCGCGCAGATGGCAGAACGTCACCGCCCCGCCGAGGACCGCGGCCAACGTCAGATAGTCGGCCAACAGGTACAGCAGGTTCGTGTAGTTGTCCAAATAGCGCAGCGGTAGAATCAGGGCGTTCAATTCCCGGCTATTCAGCGTTTTGCCAAGTTGTTTGGCTCGCATCGGCAATTCCTAGCGGATCCACGAAACCAAGCGGTCTTTCGGCTCCCCCCTGTCGAGCGAGGCCTCAAGCTTCAATGAAGCCGAAATCCACCCCCCCACGACCCAAGCCTGGGCCGCACCGGCAATCGCTGCCGGCACCGCAAACTCTATTTACTCGATATATACTATGCAACCCAACAAAGGCAACCATGTACCCCAGCCTGACCCGGGATCCGTCATTGGTGGGGGATTGACGCATTCCGCCCCGAGGCGGCTGCTGTTGGTAAATCGGGCAGACCGGCCCCCATGCGTTAGTCTCAAAAAAACGCGATGCCTTGCCGCGGTTATCGGGCAAGGCATCGCGAGTTCGAAATTGGGCGCTTACCCCCTGGATCGGCGGTTTGATCGGGGCCGAGCTAGAACGTATCGAGGATGAAGTGCGAACCGTAATGGTAGCGGCGGTTCTGCGGGTACTCGTTCTGCCACTGGCGGTTGTAGACCGGAATTCGCATCTCGGGAGGATAGCGGTAATACAAACTCTCGGAGCTGCGGTAATAGTCGGCGCTCCAGAAGTTCTGCGGATAGTAGACGTACGGGTAGTGGTAAAACCGCTCCCAATCTTGCGTGTTGTAGCTGTGCGCCCACTGGCGGTTGAACGCCTGTTGGGCCTGGGTCTGCTCGGCGGGCATGGCGGCCCACAGCGCGGCGGCGCAGAGTAATGCCAAAGTGATCCGGCGGATCATGAGTTCCCCCTCAGAGAGCGTGGGCGTGGTTTGGGTGCAGCTTCGACGTCCGCCGCCAGGCGGGGACGACGCGGGCGAAACGCGGGTCTCGATTCGAGGCAGAAGCGCGGGCGATGCTCTCGACGCGCGGGCCTCGATACCTACAGCATCGGCGCCGCTGCCGCAGCGCATTGAGGGAATATCCCATATAGCCGCTACATGCCGCACAACCCTGGCGCTATTGTGGCAGCTTGCCTTCGGCCAGTTCCCGGTCCCATTCGTCCATCAGCGGCCAATCGACGGCGCAGGTGCCGAAATCGGCCATGTGCAGATAACTCTCGACGCGGGCGATGGTTCGGTCGAGCAGCACGTCGTCCTTGCGAAAGATCGGACCGTGGCTGGGCAGCAGCCATTCGACGTCGCTGGAGCGGATGCGCCGCAGCGACTTGACGAAGGCCCGCAGATCGCTGCCGTGGTGCGCGTCGATCGCCCCCACGCAGCCGTCGCGGTAGATATTGTCGCCGCTGAACAGCAGCTTTCCCAGGCGGAACGAAAGCTGACTGTCGGTATGTCCGGGCGTGTGCCAGACTTCCAGCTTCAACGAGCCGAGCGCAATGCTGTCGCCGTCATCGACGAATTCGTCGATCTTGACGGCCGGCATTTCCAGATGAATGCCCTGGGCGGTGACTTCGGCGAAGGTCTTGATCCGATCGCCGCTGGCCAATGGTTCGGCGGCCAACGGGTGACCCGTCACTGTCGCCTTGAGCAATTGCTTGGCCTTGGCCAGCCCCTGAATATGGTCGACGTCAGCATGAGTGGCGATCAGCGTCTTGCAGTTCGACAGCGGAAAATCAAGCTGCCGGATCATCTCGACGATTTCTTCGACCGTTTCGTCGAATCCGACGTCGATCAACAACCAGTCGGCCCCGTCGTAAACCAGGTAGACGTTGCAGCCCAGCCGCTCTCCGGCCTGATAGTTGATTTCGATCACATGGGGGAAGACGGGCTTCCGCTCCAACATAGTCCGGTCCTTCCCAAGAAACTTTTGACGGCAGTCTGGCCTGGCACGCGGCTGGGGAACTCCGCCGAGACGCCCAGATTCTAGGGTCCACGCCCTGCGCCGACAAGAACCGCTCCCTCAGCCATCCCGCCCGCCGACGATCGCGGCCAGGCCCTCGCGATACGACGGAAAAGCCAACGCAATGCGCAGCTCGGCCAACATGCGCGCGTTGCAAATGCGTTTGTCGGCCGCGGCCCGCGCCGCGCGAGGATCGCCGGGGGGCGGCTCGACGAAGCGCGGCGCCGGGGCGCCCAGCAACCGCGCTAGTTCGGCGTAATACTCGCCGCGCGGCGCCGGATGGCTGTCGGAAATCAAATAGGTTCGCGGCGGCTCGATTTCGAGCGTTGCAGCCGCGAGCACCGCGGCGACCGCGTCGTCGACGTGGATCAGATTCAAAAAACCTTCCGTCGGCACGGCCAGTGGTTCGCCGGCAAAGAGCGGCGCCTGATTGGGGATGCGGCCTGGGCCATAGAGGCCCGCCAGCCGCAGCACGATCCCCCGGGCGCCGAGCGGATGCCGCCACAAGCTCTCTTCGGCCGCGAGGCTCGCCTTGCCGCCGGGCCGCGTCGGCTCGCAAGGCGAATCCTCGTCGACCCAATCGCCCGCCGAGTCGCCATAGACCCCCGTGGTGCTGATGTAGATTACGCGCCCGGTCGCCGCCGGCAGCGAGTCGAGCACGTTCTGGAATCCGCCAACGTAGACCTCTTCGATCGACTGGCCGGCGGCGCGATCGTGGCCGACGGCGAACAATACCGTCTCGGCGGCCGGCAAGCCCGCGAACGTCTCGGGCCGCGTCACGTCGGCCACCAGCGGCGCAAAACCTTCGGCCGACAGCGCCGCCGCGCGAGCGGGCGAGCGAGTCGCGACATAAATCTGTTCGCCCGCCTCGCGCCAGCGCCGCGTCACGCGAAGACCCAAGTAACCGCAGCCGAAGATCAATTTGGCCATGATGCCTTGCCGAGTTAGCCATCCAACGGCCCGGGGGCGCGCTGCCCGCGAGTCGCGCTTTCCAGGTAAGCCGTGAGCATGATCTGCGCGGCCAACTTATCGCGGCGCTCCTTGCGCTGCTTTTTGGTCAGTTTCGCCGCCCCCAGGAAAGCGTCGGCTTCGCTGGTCGTGAATCGCTCGTCGAAAAACTCGACGGCCAAGCCGGTGGTCTCGGCCAGCCACTTGCCGAACTCGCGGGCTTCGATCGATTTCTGGCTCTCCAATCCGCTGAGATGCACCGGCAAGCCGACGACGAACCCAACCACCCCTTCTTCCGCCACCAGGCGCCGGAACCTCGCCGCATTGGCTTGCGGATCGCGACGCTGATAGTTTTCGTAGGGGCTGGCCAAGGTCCGCCGGGCGTCGGAGAGCGCGATGCCGATGCGCACCGTGCCGAAGTCGATGCCGGCCAAACGGCCGGTCGGCGGGACGGCTTGAGGTTCTGGCTGAGTGTCGGAAGGCATTCGTTCGGTTGGCTGGCCCCTGTTGATTCGTCTCGATGTTCATTAGTTCATCCTAACCCGAAGCGCGAGCGAGAACGAGCGACGGCCCTCGCCTCGTATAT
>DATNEC010000539.1:0-4609 GCA_035606815.1 Pirellulales bacterium | reverse complement strand
CTCGCTCGTCGCTCGCAAACGCCACCGGGTTGGCCAATAGCGGCTCGGCCGCGAACAGCCGCACCTCGAGTCCCTCGGGCGCCCGGAAGCGCTTGATCGCCGTCAGCCCATCGGGCGACGCTGCGGCGACCTTCGCGTCATACGGCGCGGCCGGATGCTGCGCCCGGGCGCGTCCGCCCCCGCCCATATCCAAACCAAACACCGTTAGCGACACGACGATCGCCGAACGACCGAGCGGCAAGCGAGCAAGCGACATCGAGATTTTCAACCGTTTCCCAACAGCAAGGAACGAAGGCGGGCCAATTCGGGCGGGAGGAACCGCGAGGAATCGTCGGGTGGCAGTTTCACCTTACTTGGGCCGCGGAGAATTCTCAAGGCGGAACAGGCCGGCGTGGTGTTCCAGGTATTCCACCAACTTTCCCAACTTTTCGCCCCATGTTTGGCCATCTTCGGCCAGCACCGGTTTCAGGCAATTCACGGCCGGGCCACATTCGCGCCGCGAAGGTGGCCAACTTCCCCAACTTTTCACTCGATGTTTGGCCGTCTTCGGTGCCGGTCGAACGCTTTGGCTTGGGACGGGTGCGCAGCCCATCATAGCGTGCGCGGGGCGGTTATTCAGCCGGTGGTAAGCCGCCGCATCGGAAGAATATCCGCGTCGATGACCTCGGGTGCTTCATCTTTCCAGAAAGTTGGGGCGATGCCCAGCGTCTCTTGCTCCTGAATCAGGCAGGTCAGGTTGTGGCAGAGTATATACTGGCCTTCCCCGCCCTCGCCCGGCGCCGCGAAGCCGGGGAGTCAAGCGACCCGGCGCGCCGCCGAGACTGCACACCATGCCCACGTTGCGACCGTTGATCGTGATCCCCGGCGACGATCCGCCGCAAATCCAAGACTCGCCGCACCTGGCCCGGCTGGCGCCGTTCGGCGAAGTGGTGCTGTACCGCGACCGGCCGCGCGACGACGCCGAAAAGGTCCGCCGGGCGCGCGACGCCACGTGCCTGATCAACTCGCGCAGCTCGGTCCTTTGGCCGGCCGACGTGCTGCGTCAATTGCCGCGGCTGCGGATGTTCGCCATCTGCGGCATCGGCACGGATGCCCTCGATCTCGAAGTCGCCCGCCAGCAGGGGATCGACGTGCGAAACCTGCCCGGCCGCACGGCGCCGATCGTGGCCGAGCACGCGCTGGGCTTGCTGCTGGCCGCGTCGAAGCGGGCCTGGTTCCAGACCAACGAACTGAAGCAAGGGCGCTGGACGGGCATGCAGAACATCTATCTCCGCGGCAAAACGCTGGGCCTCATCGGCGCCGGGCCGATCGCGGCCGAAATGGCGCGGCTGGCGGCGGCGATCGGCATGCGCGTCCAGGCTTGGACCTTCCGCCCCAGCGCCGAGCGTGCCCGCGAATTGGGCGTCGAGTTCGTCGAACTCGACGAGCTGCTGCGCACGTCAGACGCCCTCAGCCTGCACGTCAAACTCACCGACCGGACGCGCAGCTTGATCGGACGGCGCGAATTGCAGCTTGTCAAACCCGGCGCGCTGTTGGTGAACACGGCCCGCGGCGCCATCGTCGATACGCCCGCCTTGGTCGAGGCGTTGCACTCGGGCGCCTTGGCCGGGGCCGGAATCGACGTCTTCGATCAAGAACCGCTGCCGGCCGGCCATCCGCTGCTCGGCTGCCCGCACGTCGTGCTGACGCCCCACAACGCCGACCAAACGCCCGAAGGCGTCGAGCTGCTCAACTCGGGCATCGTCGATAACGTGATCGCGTTCTTCGAAGGCCGCGACGTGAACCGCGTGGTCTGACGACCGGCGGCATTTGCCCGGCGAATATTCTTGCTTCCCGATCCGGGCGATGATAGCCTCACGGACGCATGGCCGCCGGCGCTTCGAGGCAGCGCGGGCGGTCCCCGTCTGGCACGTTTCGTGAATCCGCTCGACAGAGAAGGAGAAGACCCATGTCCCGAACTCTCGGGTCCGCGCTGGTTTGTTGTTCGCTTCTGACTGCTCTCGCGTCGCATTCGCTCGGCCAAGAAGCCCGTCCCCGGCCCAACGAGGCCGAAGCCAAGATCGAGGCGGCGCTCGAGCAGCCCGCGAAGTTTGAATTCGTCGATCAGCCGCTGGCCGACGTCATCGAGCAGCTTACCCAGCGGCACAAGATCGCGATTCAACTCGACAACAAGGCGTTGGTTGACGCCGGCCTCGGCTCCGATACGCCGACCACGGCGCACGTCGAAGGCGTGACGCTGCGCTCGGCGCTCAAGCTCGTGCTCAACCAGCTTGATTTGACCTACGTGGTCCGCGACGAGGTGCTGATGATTACCACGAAGACCGAAGCGGAGAACATACAGGTCTTCAAGATTTATCCGGTGCGCGATCTGGTCGCCTCGCAGAACGAGTTTCGATCGCCCCCCGCGCCGGATGCGGTTAATGGAGAAACCATTCATGGAGAAGACTACCTTGAATTGATCGAGCTGATTACGACGACCATCCAGCCGACGTCCTGGGATGAGGGGACCGGTCCCGGACAGATCGAGGAATATCGCCATTCGCACGCCTTGGCCTTTTCTCAAACGGCCGAAGTCCACGAAGAAATTGCTGCCTTGTTGGCCGCCTTGCGGCAGGCGCGCCATAAACAACTTGTGGCGGCCAAGCTGCTCGATAAGGCGGCGAAGAAACAACCGCCGGCCGACCCCGCATCGACGATGAAATTGAAGGTCTATCGATTGGGTGGTCAGTCCCAGATGTCGGGCGGCGGGGGGGCGGGCGGCGGGTTCTTCGCCGTCGCCGCTGACGCTCTGGCAGGTGACAAAACAGCAGGCGACAAGGCCGCAGGCGCCGGCGCCGCGCAACAGCCCGCCCAGCAACAGCCCGCCGCGCAACAGCCCCCCGCGCAACAGCCCGCCGCCAATCCGGCGGCGCCTCCTGCCGCGGCGCCCGCGACAGTCGGCCGCGATCCAACTTCGACTGCGGGTTCTTCCCCGCCCGTCGCGACGATGCCGGACGCCGAACAGTTCGACCGCTGGGCCAAGGAGCTTGCCGAAATGCTCCCGGAGATCGTCGCTCCCGAAAGCTGGGAGCCTGAGGGAAAAGGCTTCGTGCGGGCCGCCCCCGGCGGCCTGGTCGTCCGACAAACCGACGCGGCCCATCGAAAGATCGCTCAGTTGCTGGGGGCGCTATTGCCGGAATACACCGACCCCTATTCGAGTACGGGCGAGTACGAGGCTTCGGTCCGCTTGGCCGTGCCGGGACCGCAACTCGATTGGCCGCAAGAAGCCGAGCCGGGGCCGAACGCCAACGAAGCCGCCATTGAAAAGGCGCTCGGCGCCAAGCTCGATCTGGCGTTCGTCGACGCGCCCTTGTCCGACGTCATCGATTTCATCAGGCAACGAACGCAACTCGACGTCCACGTCGACTCCAGGGCGCTCGCCGATGCAGGATTGGGCATGGATACTCCGATCACTCGGCGCCTCGTCGGGCTGAGCTTGCGCGCGGCGCTGCGCCTGATGCTCGACGAGATGGACCTGACTTACGTGATTCGCAACGAAGTGCTCATGATCACCTCGAAGACCGAGTCGGAGAACATGCTCGTCTACAAGGTCTACCCGGTCTTCGATTTAGTCGTCCGTCCGCCCGACGCTCCGCAATCGGGCGCCGCGGTCGATTACCAGTCGCTGGTAGAAGTCCTGACGGCCAATATCGCCCCCACCACGTGGGATGAAGTCGGCGGGCCGGGGGCCGTCCAGCCGTTTGCCAATGCCGGCGTGCTGGTGATCTCGCAGACGACGCAAGTGCATGAAGAGATCGTGGGCTATCTTCGCGCCCTGCGAGAGGTCGGCGCCGACCAGAAATAAGAGCCTATCCGAGAACTCCCTCTCCCTCTGGGAGAGGGCTGGGGTGAGGGCGTGCCGATGAGGCGATTCCCCCTCACCCTAACCCTCTCCCGAAGGGAGAGGGGATTTTTATTCCGTCTGTTGGCCAGTTCTCGGATTGGCTCTAAGCCGTAGGGCCGCAAAATCCCGACTCGCTTCCGATTGCCTGGCAAGCCGCCGGGGCGATAAACTCGGTTCGCCCGCCGGTGCGGCGCGACCATTTTGATTTCGCGCGGCGTTGCCCCGCTGCCTTAGCCGCGAAGCGGCTCACTTCACAAAGCCCAAGGCGAAGCGCTGGGACGGCAAGCCCCCTCTCCCTTTGGGAGAGGGCCGGGGTGAGGGCGGTCGGCGAGCGAAACGTACCCGCTTGCCCCGAAAGGGCGCAACAACAACCGGACCTCGGGAACTAGCCCAGACGTTTATGCCTGAGAATCCCCGACCGCCGTAGAACCCTGCGCTCGGCGACTCACATTCCCGAAACCGTCGCACACGCGCCGCATGAAAGCGAAAAATCATGATTTATACGCCTCACGCAGCAATAAACCGCCGCGCCGCTGGAAAAGGGCGAAAACCTCGGCCCGCAGGCGAAAACGCCGATCGCGATGATTTATCAATCTGCGTCAAATCGGGCGCCAACCGGGCGCCGATCGGGCATGAAACGCCCTGTTTTGGACGCCGCCGCACGGCCCGCGACGCCTCGAACTTCTTGTTTTCTCGGAGAATCTCGCAGCCCGGCAAGCATCGCCC
>DATNEC010000525.1:0-5962 GCA_035606815.1 Pirellulales bacterium | reverse complement strand
GAACTATTTTCGCGGCGCTTTGGACGGACTGCGCAATCGCGGGGTGTTGCATGAGATCGGCTACGTCGACGAAGCCGATGTGCCGGCGCTGATGAAAGCCGCCTCCGTGTTCTGTTTTCCGAGCCTTTATGAGGGCTTTGGCTTGCCGCCGTTGGAAGCCGCGGCATGTGGAACCCCCGTGTTGTCGAGCCGCGCGGCGTCGCTGCCCGAAGTGCTGGGCGACGCGGCCGTCTACGTCGACCCGAATTCGCCCGAAGAGATTTCCGCGGGCCTCGTCCGCTTGCTCGACGACGGGCCGTTGCGGCAGTCGTTGAAGGCGGCCGGCAAGGCGCGGGCCGCTCTTTTCCCTTGGGAGAACTGCGCGCGACAGACGGTCGCCGCTTATCGCCAGGCTGCTTGAGCAACATCGCCATCGACAAAACCGAACTATCGAGAGCGCCCACTTCCGTGAAAGACGAACAACCACGAACCCGCACCATCAGCACCGCACCCCATCCGCTTCGCGAAGCAGGGGGCGGCGCCAAGCCCCACTTTCGGCTGCCGAGCGCGCCGGCCACGCAGGGGCTCGACGATGCAATTGCCCTCGATCCGTGCCCGGTGCTTTCGCTAGGATTCGGCACGGTGATGAAGCGGGCCATCGATCTGGCCGGCGCTTTGGCGCTATTGGCCGTCTGTGGGATTCCGATGTTGATCGTGGGTTTGTTGATCCGACTGACCAGCCCTGGAGCGGCCCTCTACACGCAGGAGCGGGTAGGGCTGGGGGGCCGTCGTTTCAAACTGCTCAAATTCCGCACGATGCGCGCCGACGCCGAAGCGAAGACCGGCCCCGTGTGGGCCCAGGAGCACGATCCCCGGCGAACGCGGTTTGGCGCCTTTCTGCGGCGCTGGAGCATCGACGAGCTGCCGCAACTGATCAACGTCGTGCGCGGCGAAATGAGCCTCGTCGGTCCGCGGCCCGAGCGGCCTTACTTCGTGGCCAAGTTCTCGCAGGAGATGCCTTCGTACATGCAGCGACATAGCGTGCTGCCGGGCTTGACGGGCTGGGCGCAGTTGAATGGACTGCGCGGCAATACCTCGATCAGCATGCGGCTCGATTTCGACTTGTACTACATCCGCCATTGGTCGCCGACGCTCGACTTGTTGATCTTGATCATGACGCCTTTCAAAATGCTGGCGGAAAAAAATGCCTATTGAGCATCCCTTGCGACCTCCGGCGAAAGGCCCCGGCGCCGGACTGTTCGCGGCTTTGGCGTTGACCGCCGTCCTGCAAGTCGTCATCGGTTTACGGTCGGGAATCATCGCCAAGGATGGGATGGGCTTCATCCGCATCGCCGACGAACTGCGGCGAGATCCCATCGGTACTTTGCGAATCGAAGACCAGCACCCGGGCTACCCGGCGATGGTGCTGGCCGGAAGCGGTCTTGCCGGCCGGCTGCCCGGCATCGACGAATTCAACGCCCCGATTCTTGGCGCGCGGCTGGCCTCGGGTTTTGCGGGCCTGGCGGTCGTGCTGCTCGTTTGGCTGCTGGCTCGCCGATTGTTCGATCGCCGCGTCGCCGACGTCGCCGCGCTGTTGGCGGCGGCGTGGCCGTTGATGCGGCAAAACGCCGCGGACGTGCTGAGCGATACGCCGCACCTGATGTTCTACCTGGCCGCGGCCTGGCTGGCTTGCGAAGGCTTTGCCCGCGGTCGCATCCGTTGGTTCGTGGCGACGGGAATCGCCAGCGGCTTGGCTTATTGGGTCCGGCCCGAAGGTTTGTTGGTGGGACTGACGGCCGGTTTGGTGTTGCTCATCCAACTCTGCCGCAGCCCGCGACAAGATCGGTTTCGCGTGGCGATGAGCGGTTTGGCGCTGGGGCTGGCCCTGGCGGCGACGGCCGCGCCTTACGTCGTGCTCGCCGGAAAACTGACAAGCAAGAAGAACCCGTTCAATCGCACTCCGCCGCCGCTCGTGGTGGCGGCGCAGACCGTCGAACCGACCGCGGGGCTGCTTTCCGAACCGCTGCCGGGGCGGAAGCTGCCGGGCGAGATCACGCGCCCGGCGTCGCTGATCGGCGCCTGCGCGGCGGCGGTCGCCGAGTTGGCCGCCGAGCTGGCGCAAGGTTTCTATTATCTCTTATTGATTCCCTTGGCCGCGTGGGCGCTGGCCGCCGGACGTTTGTCACGGCTTGCTCCCTGTAGGACGGACTTCCAGTCCGTCGCCGGCATTCATGTAGCCCCGACACTCCGTGACGGGGACAAGATGGCCGCCGCCAACCAAACCTCCGCCACGGAGTGTCGGAGCTACCGTAGGACAGACCAGAAGTCCGTCCTGCTGCGCCCGGAGGCCGGACCCGGCCGGATGATCAGCATGCTGTTGGCCTGCCATGCCGTCCTGTTGGTCTTGCTGTTCCTGACGGCGGCTTACGTCAGCCACCGGCACGTGATGCCGATGGTGGCGCTGTTGCTGCCGGCAACCGCCGCGGGCACGATTTGGCTCGCCGAGCAGGCGGCGGCGCGGGTCGCGCGACTGCAATCTCCCCAGCGCGCGCTGGCGGCGATCGTGGCGGCGATCCTGATCGGCTTGCTTCCCAAGGCGGTCAAGCCGTTGCACGGCGTCTATTCGCCGATCGTCGAAGCCGCCCGCTGGGTGAAAAACCACGGAACCTCGGGCGACGCCGTTCTGGCCACCTCGGGCTATGTGCGGTTCTATTCCGGAATGTGCGGCTTGTTGGTCGGTCCCGAGGCCCCGAATTTGCCGATCGGCTTGGCTCTGGCGCCCGGCGCCCGCCCTTGGCCCTTTATCGTCCTGGAAGTCGACGAGCGGACGTTCGACCGCCAGCAGCTTTGCGGACCGGCGGGCGAGTACGAGCAGGTTTTGGAAATCGCCGCGCATCCTCGCAAGAGTTGGGCGAAGGTGCTTGTGTTTTCGCATCGGGCCGCTGACGACGCGCGTGTGGCTGCACGCAACGAATCGGGTTCCGGTCGCTCGAATTGAACGCGCCGGGTGCGGCCCGCGGCGTCTCTTTCTCGGATTTCATGTCGCATGTCGCAACCGCGTCGCACGGCGATTGTCACCGGCTCGGCCAGCGGGTTGGGTCGCGCCTTGGCCGTCCGACTGGCCCACGACGGCTGGAGCATGGCGCTGGCCGACGTGGACGAGGAGCGCAACCGCAAAACGCTTGAGTTGGTCGAGCAGGCCGGCGGCAGCGGCCATTGCGAACGGCTCGACGTGGCCCGGCCCGACGAATGGCTGGCCCTGCGCGATCGATTGATGGCCCAATGGCCCCGCCTCGACTTGCTCGTGAACAACGCGGGAGTGGCCGGCTCGGGTGAGATCGGAGAGTTTCCGATCGAGGAATGGAGGCGGCTGATTGAGATCAACCTGATGGGCGCCGTCCACGGGTGCCACACCTTCATCGAGTGGTTGAAAAGCCACCCGCAGCGAGCGCACGTCATCAACACCGCGTCGCTGGCCGCTTACACCGCGGGCCCGACGATGGCGGCCTACAACGTGGCCAAGGCCGGCGTGCTGGCGTTGTCTGAGACGTTGTACGTCGAAGCGCGGCGGCACGGCGTGGGCGTGACCGTGCTTTGCCCCGGCTTTTTTCGTACGAATTTACTGGACCGCGGCCACTACGCGAGCGAGGAGCAGCGGCAGTTCGCATTGAAGACCATGGAAAACGCCGCGCTCACGGCCGACGACGTCGCCGATCTTGCGATCCGCGCCATGCGCCGCGGGCGGCTGCACGTCGTCGTGGGCCGCCGCGCGCGCGGTTTCTGGCGCGCCAAGCGCTGGTTCCCCCGCCTGTATCTGAATCTGCTCGCCAGCAGATACGCGAAGGGGCTGCCCGAGTCGCTGTGAGATGGGCCCTTTTCGCGGCGGGCTGCCGCGTTCTATCATGGGCTCATTCGTTTTCGCACGCGCGCCCGTATTTGGCAGTCGCCGCCATGTTAAGTCTGAAATCAAGCACCTCGCCGCGTTGGCTCGCCCAGGTCGAACGCCATCTGGACGAGTTGCTCGTGGACCACGCCCACTGCGAGAAGAAGGCCGCGGGCACGGCCATGAATTTGATCTTCGCCTACGTGGATCGCGTCGAACTGGTCAAGCCGCTTTCAGAGATCGTGACCGAAGAGTTGGAGCACTTTCGGCTCGTCATCGACTTGCTCGAAGCGCGCGGCGTCGCATTCCGCCGGCTCAAGCCGAGCAGCTACGGCGCGCGGCTGGGCGAGTTGGTCCGCAAGCAGGAACCCGGCAAGGCGGTCGATCGCTTGCTGGTGGCGGCGTTGATCGAGGCCCGTTCGTGCGAAAGGTTCGCGCTGCTGAAAGACCGCCTGAGAGACCGCGAGTTGGCCGACTTTTATCAAGGCCTGTTCGAGTCGGAAGCGCGGCACCACGCCAGCTACGTACAATTGGCCCGGCTGTTCGCCGATGAGGACCAGATCCGCGAGCGGTTGGAGGAACTGGCCGCCGCCGAGGCCGAGATCATCGACCAAGGCGATGCGCTGCCGCGGATGCACGGCTAAAGCTGCGTCATTCGCTGCAGAAACGAGCAGCCTACGAGAAAGGTGCGCGGCGATTTGCAGACGACCTGGCAGCGTTCGACGCGCACGCGCGCGTAAATCATTTGCGGCAAAGTGTCCAAGATCACGATCGCCTCTTCGAATTCGGGCGGCTTGCGCCAATGAAAAGAAATGCCGGAGATCGAAATGTCGTGAAACGGCACCCTCCGCATCAGATTGCGGGCCGGGGCGCCGTCGATGATCGGGATCACCTTCTGACTCGCGGTAAACGGCCAGCGCTCCCCGCGGCGCTCGGCGCGATCGGCGAAGGCGGCGTTCTGGACGAGTTCCAGAACTTCTTCGGATACAGGGGCGTCTGCAACCGCGGTCGGTAATTCTTCAGAGATCATGTCGCTTCTCGTCGGGTCGAGGGCTGTGGCCAACTCGCGGCGTTCATCGCCGCGCTCCGGCGCCCCTTTCGATCAATCGCCGCGATTGGCGCCGGCGGCCGCCAAGGGCGCGGCGCCGCTGCCGTCGTGGACGCAAACCTGGTTTCTGCCCGACTCTTTCGCGGCATAGAGCGCCTGGTCGGCCCTCAACAGCAGATCGGCGAAGCTCTCGCCGGGCTGGGCCACCGCGATGCCGAAGCTGGCGGCGACGTTCAATTGCTGGCCGTCGATCCAGAGCTTCGTCGTATTGATCGCCTTGCGATAACGTTCCGCGGCCTGCCGCGATTGCGACAGGTCCATGTGCGGCAACAAGAGCGCGAATTCTTCCCCGCCGATCCGCGCCAGGTGGTCGGCCGAGCGGCGAATTTGCGAGGCGGCCTTTCCGACCGTCCGTAGCATGGCGTCTCCGGCCGCGTGCCCGTGCGTGTCGTTGAACGTCTTGAAATGGTCGATGTCGAAGATGGCCAAGGCATAGCCTGCCTCGTGGCGCTCGAAGTTCGACTGCATTTCGGCGGCCCGCTCCTCGAAAGAGCGGCGGTTGGGCAGTTGCGTCAGATAGTCGATTCGCGACTCGGCGCGGGCCCGGTCCAACTCGGCGTGCTGGGCGTTGAGCCGCTCTTGGGCGATAAACAAGTCCTGCCGCAACTGATTGTTCTTGGCGATGATTTCCGCCAATCGCAGATCGAGTTCGTTTTTCAGTTCGGCCGACATCTCGGCCTGGGCGCTCGATACCAGCGCGCCGGCGTCGGCGATGACTTTGCCCTGCAGCCCCAGGCGCCGGGCCACGTCGGAGAGAATCTCCTGGTAGCCGTTCACGACCTGGTCGAGTTTCTTGACGTCTTCCGCGGAGCGCCCGCCCGGCGCGTCGGCCGGCGCGCTTCGTTGCCAGATGACCAGCAGCAGCGCGACCGCGACGGCGGCGATGACCAACAGCAGTAAGAGCAGAGCGGCGGTCAGGTTCATGATCGGCAAGGTCCGTGGGCCGTCGAAGGTGCAACGTGTCGCGACGGCGCGTTTTCCCCGTTCAGAAA
>DATNEC010000509.1:0-2372 GCA_035606815.1 Pirellulales bacterium | reverse complement strand
GGGCACGGCGGTCGACGAGGCCCGCCGCGTGATGGCCATGAGCCGCTATCCGATCAGCCTCGACCGGCCGGTCGGCAACAGCGAGGACAGTCATTTCGGCGACCTGCTGCCCGACTCGGGCGCCGAAAGCCCGGCCACCGGGGCCGCCCAGGAAATGCTCCGCGGGCGGATCAACAAGGTGCTCAAGACGCTCAGCTACCGCGAGCGCGAGATCATCAAGCTCCGCTACGGCTTGGGCGACGGTTACAGTTACACCCTGGAGGAAGTGGGCCACATTTTCAAGGTGACCCGCGAACGCATCCGCCAGATCGAGGCCAAGGCCGTCCGCAAGCTGCAGCAGCCAAGCCGCAGCCAGGAACTGGCCGGGTTCCTCGATTAAGTTTTTTTCGAGTCAACGTCTCCCTGAGAGCCGGGCGGATTGGATCCGCCCGGCTCTTTTTCATTGGTCCGCGACCTAAGTCGCCGCCTGGTAGGATGGACTTCCAAGACCGTCGTTCGGATAAAACCTAGTACGGACTTCCAGTCTGTCTGCCGGCACGCGGGACGGACCAGGAGGTCCGTCCTACCTCGCTGTGTTGCATCGTGTCTCGCCATCGCGGATATTGACCGCATGAAGACTCGCATATTTGCCGTTCTGTTTTTCAATGTCGCTCTGCTCGCCGCCGCCGAGCCGCAAACGCCGAACTATCCGGACCACTCGCGGCTGATGACCTATCTCGACGACTCGGGCCAAGAGCATCCGGTGAAAACGCCGGCCGATTGGGCGATTCGCCGCCGGCATATTCTGGCAGGCATGCAGCAAGCGATGGGGCCGCTGCCCGATCTCTCCCGCCGGGCGCCGCTCGACCCGCGCGAAACCGAGCGGATCGAACAGGATGGCGTGGTGCGGATCACGCTCTCCTTCGTCGCCGAGGGCGACGACCGCGTCACGGCCCACTTGTATTTGCCCGACGATCTGAAGCCCGGCGAGCGGCGGGCCGCCATGCTGGCCCTGCACCCCACCGGCGCCCAGGGCAAAGATATCGTCGCCGGCCTGGGTAAGGCGAGTCGCGGCTACGGCCTGGAACTGGCGCGGCGAGGTTATGTCGTGCTGGCGCCCGATTATCCGTCGTTCGGCGAGCTGGCGAACTACGATTTCGCCGCCGACAAGTACGTTTCGGGGACGATGAAAGGCATCGTCAACCATATTCGCTCGGTGGACTTTCTCCAGTCTCGTCCCGAGGTCGATCCCGAACGGATCGGCGTCATCGGCCATTCGCTCGGCGGCCACAATGCGATGTTCGTCGGCGTGTTCGACGAACGTCTCAAGGTCATCGTTTCAAGCTGCGGCTGGACGCCGTTTCACGACTACTACAAGGGCGACATCAAGGGCTGGACCAGCGACCGCTACATGCCGCTGTTGCGCGACAAGTACGGTCTCGATCCCGACCGCGTGCCGTTCGATTTTTACGAGGTGGTCGCGGCGCTGGCGCCGCGGGCCTTCTTCTCCTCCTCGCCGGTGCGCGACAGCAACTTCGAGGTGGCGGGCGTGCGGCGCGCAGAGCCCATCGCCCGGGCCGTGTACCGGCTGCTGGGGGCCGACGACCGCCTGGTCGTCCGCTATCCCGAGTGCGAACATGACTTTCCGCCCGAGATACGGCAGGAAGCCTACGAGTTCGTCGATCGCACGCTCAGCCACACGCCGACGCGTTAGTCTTCATACCGACGAAATGATGAGCGGCGAGCCGGAGGCCTCACGCCGATTCGTCAACGGCGGTCTTGCGCCCGCGAAAGCAGGTAGAGCAGCGTCAACAGGCTTTGCAGCGTCGCGGCGACATAAGTCCATGCGGCGGCGTTGAGCACCTTGTTGACGTAAACCAGCCCTTGCTGGTCGATGATCCCCAGCGAGACCAATTGGTCTTTCGCTCGCGAACTGGCGTTGAATTCGACGGGCAAGTTCACCAGTTGGAAGAAGACCACGCAGCCGAACAGCGCAATGCCGATCCACAGCAGGAACGGCAGGTGGGCGAACAATCCGATCATGAACAAGATCATACTAAAACCGCTGCCGAAATTCGCCGCCGGCACGGCGGCGTTGCGAATGGCCAGCGGCGCATAGCCGAAGCCGTGCTGCAAAGCATGGCCCGCTTCGTGCGCGGCGATGCCTACCGCCGCCAGCGTGCGGCTCTGATAGACCTCGTTGCTCAGCCGCAGCACGCGGTGCGACGGGTCGTAATGGTCGCTAAGCTGGCCGGGGATCATCTCGATCTCGACGTCGTTCAAACCGGCCGAATCGAGCACCCGTCGGGCCGCGGCGGCGCCGCTCAACGGCGCCGGCATCCGTTGGGCCGCGGCATAGGTCGAACGGACCTTCATCTGGGCCCACATCGCCA
>DATNEC010000594.1:0-4938 GCA_035606815.1 Pirellulales bacterium | reverse complement strand
GTGCTGGCCCACTGGAAGCTGTGGGACCACATGGACGCGATTTTGTCGCTCGGCGTAACGCAACTGGTCGACCGTATCCTGGGCGCGCCGCGCCCGGGGGCCGCCAAGCCGTCGGAAGTCGGACAATTGGAGACATCGCTGCTCGACCGCAACCAACTTCGCGATCTGCTGTTGCTGGCCGCCTGCTACGACCAATCGTCGGCTGAAACGTTTCGCCAGCGGTGGCGCCGGCTGCGGCGCAAGCTGAAGTTTTCGACGTGGCGGACGAAGTGGCCGCTGGCGCTGGGCGTCGTCGCCGTGCTGGCGGTTTTCGGGTTGATCGTCGGCTTGGGGGAATTCAAGTGGCTGGCAAGTCCCTGGCCGTATCTGTTTGCGGCGGCCGGCTGGCTGCCGTGGGCGGCCCGTGCCTGGAAGGGGTATTGGCTGGCGCATGGCGTCACCCGGCAGTTACGAGTGGTGAACCACGAAACGAACCCGCTCAGGCAGGTGCTGTTGAATTTCCGGCCCGACGAGCTCGCTGGCCAGCCGCTGCCCAACAAGGAGCGGACCGACGACCGTTTCGAGTTGCTCGTCAAGTTCCAGGGGCTGCTCAAGACGCTCGGCTTTGGCGGCGTGATCGTGCTGGTCGATCGGGTCGACGAGCCGCATCTAGTCAATGGCTCGCCCGAGCAGATGCGGGCGCTTTTGTGGCCGATGCTCGACAACAAGTTCCTCAAGCATCCGGGGATCGGCTTCAAGTTATTGCTGCCGATCGAGTTATCGTACTTCATCGACCGCGAGGAACGAGACTTCTACCAGCGCGCCCGGCTCGACAAGCAGAACCTGATCCCGTCGCTGTTGTGGACGGGCGAGGCCCTGTACGACGTAGCGAACGCCCGGCTGAAGGCTTGCGCCGCGAACGGCCGCTCGCCCGCCCTGAGCGACCTCTTCGACGAAACGGTGGGGCAGCGCCGGCTGATCGACGCGCTGCGCACGCTGCGCGTTCCGCGGCACCTCTTCAAGTTTCTCTATCGTCTCTTCGTTTCGCACTCGAACGCGCACACCAACGACAACCCGGCTTGGCAAATCTCCAGCGAGACATTCGAATCGGTGCTGGCGTTGTACCAGCGCGATCAAGAGGCCTTCGATCGCGGCCTGGGGGCGGCGTAGGAAGAGGTGGTTGGCGATTGGTAGTTGGGGGGTTAGTTTTTTTCTTTTCAACCCCACCAACCCCTAACCCCTAACCACCAATCCCCTCTTGTCCCACCTCCTCTTGACCCCAAAACGCCTTCCTGCGAGACTCCGCCCCGCTCGTTCCAGCAGGGCGGCCAGCCCCGCCGCGGAGCGAGGGGACCATCAAATCAGGAGGCGCACCGATGCGTACGTGTGGTTGGGCCGTTTGGGCGGCATTGTTCTTCGGCACGGTTGCCGGCTGCAGTAGCTCGGCAGCTACGGACGGCGCAGCAGGCGACTCGGCCGCAGCGAACGACGCGTCGCACACCGACGCCGCCGAAGGCGCCGGCCCCGCCGAGGCCGTGGCCGTATTTCTGGAAGCTGTCAAGAATGGGGAAGATGACAAGGCGAATTCCATGCTGACCAAGCTGGCTTTGGAGGAGACGGCCAAAATGAACATGGTCGTGGCGCCGCCAGGCAGCGAGTCGGCGACGTTCGAAGTCGGCGAGGTCGAATTGCTCAGCGAAGGCGACGAGCAGGGCGCCCATGTCGCGTCGAAGTGGACCGATCTCGGGGACGACGGCCAGCCCCACACGGACGACATCGTATGGATGTTGCGGAAAGAGCCTGAAGGCTGGCGCATCGCCGGCATGGCGACCACGGTCTTCGAAGGCGAGCCGCCTTTATTGTTGAACTTCGAAGATCCGCAGGACATGCAGCGCAAGCAGCAGTTGGCGGAAGAAGAAATGCAGCGGAGGATGCGCGCTGAGCTGAACGGCGCCGGGGAGAGCGAGCCAAGCGACTCCGAGGCTCCGCTGGTCCCGGACGAGGAAGCGGCCGCGCGACAAGCGCAGCGCCCATTGCCCAAAAAGTCGGCGCGGTAAATCCAATAATCAGTCGTATTTAGAGATGCAAGACCCCGGCGCCGGGGTCTTTTTTTTTGCGCAAATTTACCGCCGAACGGGGTTGATTTTCCGCGGAGCCTGATACACAATTGCTCCATATTATCCAGAACACCAAAGTTACGTATTGCTAAAAGTCGCATGTCGTACATGCTTGACAAGGCAATCGTCAATGCTACCTTAAGCAACCTAACCTGTGCATTTGTGTCCAAACGCGTAACCGTAAAAGGCTACTAACAGGGCAGCCGCGGCGCAACTGGGTGCGAGGCACTTGACCGAAGGTCCCTCCCTTTCGACGGCCGTCACGAGGGGGGAAAAGGTTTGGAAGTGACGGCCGAGTTGTTGAGTCTCTTACGGTACGGTACCTGTTTTGTTGGAGGAATTTAGGATGAATCGTGCATTGTTGTTTGGCATCGCGATTTTTTTCGCGGTCGTCGGCATCGCCCTGATGGGCGGTGAGAACAAGGTTTTGGCCGGTCACGGCTGCAATGGCTGTGGCGGCGGATATGGCTGCGACGGCGGCTGCGGCGGTTATGCCGCGGCTTGCTGCGGCCCGGTGAATGATTGCTGCGGCTGCTCCGGCCGTCGTCACCACCGCCACCACCACCGCCGCAATCGTTGCTGTGGCAACCCGTGCTGCGGTCAGGCCGCTCCGGCCTGCTGTGGCGCGGTCGCCCCGAGCTGTGGCGGCGTGGCTCCTGGCTGCGGCGGCATGGCTCCGGAAGCCGCTCCCCCGGCTGCTCCGGAAGCTCCCCCCGCTCCGGCCCCGGCCCCTTCGGCCGGCCTGAAGCGCGGTTTCGGTTTCCGCACGGTTAGCTTCCGCAACTAGCTTTTGGGCCGGCACACGGCCCTCGGCAACTTCGAAGAGGCCGCTGGAAGCCCTGTTCCGGCGGCCTTGGAAAAAGTAGCATTCAAGCCGGATCTCCTCTCGCGGAGATCCGGCTTTTTTTTCGCCTTCCTCGCGGCGGTCCGAGAGTTAAGCTAGAGCAGCGACCTCCCGTCTCGCGCTATTTTTCCGCACGGCTCGCGCCCACAAACGAAATGACCGCCCCTTCGTCGTCTTCGCAATCTGCCGCCGACCTGGCTCAGCCGCCGGGCCAAGAGGTGCGCACGGTCATTTCGTTTCTGCTGTTTTTGCACTTCTTCGCGCTGGGCGTGGCGATCGTGTCGAACTGGAGCCCGTCGTCGCTGGCGCTGCGGCTCCGCAACGTGCCGGTCGTGCGGCCTTACTTGCAATGGCTCGATCAGGACCAGGCTTACATCGGGCTTTACAACCTGCACGACGGCTTGCCGGAAGATACCGACGCCGCGGTCGAAGTCGATTTGCGGCTGAAAAACGGTTCCGAGCGGAAATTCACGCTGCCCGCGGCCGGGCTGTGGCCGCACCAGCGGTTTCGGCATTTTTCGCGGTTGGCCGAGGTGGCCGCCGATCTGGCGCCGAACCAGGATTTACAGAGCGTCGTGCCGCAGGCCGTCGCCAAACACTATGTCGCCCAACTTCAGGCCGAAGGCGAAGCGGTGCGCGACGGAACGGTCCGCGTCAAGCATTGGTTGTTGCAGCCGATGGAGGCGATCGAATCGACCAGCGCCGACCAGCGCGATCCGCATAGTGCGATCTACGACCGAAAGGTTTACGAAGCCCGCATCAAGTTGCTGGGCGGCAAAGTGAGCTTGTTGAAAGTCGAAGAGGCCCGCGACGTAGCGCCGGCCGCCCGCAGCGCGGGGGGCCAAACCTCGCGCGGCGCCAATTCCAAGGCCAAGCCCTCAAAGGGCGAATGATGGGCGCAGTGCGCAATTACTTCAACGATTTGGTGCAGGGCTTCGGCCAGGGCTGGAACCGTTTTTGGTTTCAGCCGAGCGATCCGGCTCCGCTGGGCCTGGTTCGCCTGGGCGCCGGGTTGGTCGCCTTTTATCTAGTGCTGACCTACACGCCCGATCTCGAAACGTTCTTTGGCGCCGACGGCTTGGTTTCGCGCGAAATGCTCGCTTCGCTCGATCTCGAATCCAACGGCGCCGATCGGCTTTCGGTCGCGCACCAAATCCGCGAGTCGATGCCTCGATACTATCGCTTCTCGTATCTCGATTACTTGGACTCGCCGGGATTGCTCAAGGCCGGTCACTGGGCCGGCCTGGCCGTGCTGGCCCTGTTCGCCGCAGGGCTGTTCACGCGCGTCACGTCGGTGCTGGCGCTGTTGGTCGTGCTGTCTTACATTCATCGCGGGCCGCTGCTGACGGCGCAGGTCGAACCCGTGCTGGCCTTCGTGCTGTTTTATCTCTGCCTTGGTCCGGCGGGCGCCGAATGGTCGCTCGACCGCTGGCTGGCCTTGCGTCGCGCCCGGACAGTGCTGTCGGCGTCGAGCTCCGGCCCAAAAGGCGCCGCCTCCGACCCGCCGGCGCCTCGCTTTTCGAGCGCCGCCACGATCTCGCTGCGCTTGATTCAGGTCCACTTGGCCTTGCTCTACGTGATGATGGCGGTCGGAAAGCTTTCCAGCGACGTCTGGTGGAGCGGGTCGGCCCTCTGGTGGCTGATCGCCAAGACCGAGTCGCGGCTGGTCGATTTCACCTGGCTGCACGGCAACTTCGCTCGGCTGTTGGTCGATGCCATGACCAACGGCGTGGTGCTCTACCAGCTCGCCTTTCCCATCCTGGTCTGGAACCGCCTGGCGCGGCCGCTGGTGCTGGGTCTCGGCGTCATCGTCTGGGGCCTGCTGGCATTGATCGCCGGGATGGTCCCGTTTGCGTTCATGATGCTCGTCGCCAGCCTGGCCTTCGTGCCGGGAGAGACGCTCCGCGCCGTTTTGCCCGACTGCTGCGGCGCGAGACGCCCGAGTGCCGCGGCCTAAAGAAATCGAACATTCGAATTGCCGCCGCGTCTCTTGCGAAG
>DATNEC010000436.1:0-3441 GCA_035606815.1 Pirellulales bacterium | reverse complement strand
TCCGCATGTCGCGTGGCCCGCCGGAAAGTAAGGAAGCCGCAGCCGAAAGTCGGCGTGGCGGGCTTTATCGGTCGGGTGGAGTTTGCGGCTTGAGGGATTTTTCTCGTTTGCGACTTTTTTCTCAATTTGGCCGGGGCCGCCGTTCGATACCTCGCGTTCCGCCTTGACGTGCGCTCGGCGGTCTAACTATGATCCCGCCGCTTCGGACACCCCGGGCGGCGATCGACGCCCGGCGCTCGCGCGGAATTGCCGGATAAATCGTCAAGGTCGAACGCCTGGTTCGCCGAAACTGTTGCCACACGTCGTTCGCCGCCGGCGCCCGCGGCATTCTTACCTTCAGGAGTCGATAGCATCTCATGTCAGGCACAGCACTTATCACGGGCATCACGGGCCAAGACGGCTCCTACCTGGCCGAACTGCTCTTGGACAAGGGCTACCAGGTGCATGGAATGTTTCGCCGCTCGAGCACCGAGACGTTCGAGCGCATCGCCCATCTTGAGGGCCGGATCGAGCTGCACCCGGGCGACTTGCTGGACCAGCAATCGTTGACGACGTTGCTGCAAAAAACACAGCCCGATGAAGTCTACAATCTGGCGGCTCAAAGCTTCGTGCCGACCAGTTGGCAGCAACCGCAATTGACGGGCGAAGTGACGGGCCTGGGCGTCACGCGGCTGCTCGACGCAATCCGGCTGGTCAACCCCAAGATTCGCTTCTACCAAGCCAGCTCAAGCGAAATGTTCGGCAAGGTGCATGAAACGCCCCAGCGCGAAACCACGCCCTTTCACCCGCGCAGCCCGTATGGCGTGGCCAAGGTCTACGGCCACTACATCACGATGAACTACCGCGAGAGTTACGGCATGTTCGCCTGCTCGGGCATTCTCTTCAATCATGAATCGCCGCGGCGCGGATTGGAGTTCGTCACCCGCAAAATCACCCACGCCGTGGCCAAGATCAAATTAGGGTTGGCCAAGGAACTGCGGCTGGGCAACTTGCAGGCCCGGCGCGATTGGGGCTTTGCCGGCGACTATGTGCGCGCCATGTGGCTGATGCTGCAACAAGCCGAGGCCGACGACTACGTGATCGGCACGGGCGAAACGCACAGCGTCGAGGAGTTCGTGCGGATTTCGTTCGGTCACGTCGGCCTGAATTGGCGAGATTACGTGGTCATCGATCCCAAGTTTCATCGCCCGGCGGAGGTCGATTTGCTGCTCTCCGATCCGGCGAAGGCGATTGGCGCCTTGGGTTGGAAGCCGCTCCTCGGTTTCGAGAAGCTGGTCACGATGATGGTCGACGCCGATCTGGCGCTGCTCGGCGGCCACGGCGCAAGCCGAGCGTCGAAGCGCGCGGCGGCCTGATTCCTTTTCATCGTTCACCGTCTCGCTGGCCGTTTCGCTCATGTCGTCCACGATCATCGCATACCTGGGCCTGCTCGATGGGGATGAAGCTTGTGGCGATGCGCGCGGCGAGGAGCATTTGACGCGGCTGGCCGAAAGCGTCGCGGCCGCTTACTCGGAAGAGTGCCGGATCGAACTGATCTCCTGCGGAAAATCGCCGCGAATCGAACTGCTCCGGCCTGGCGTCTGGCGCCGCGTGTTGCCCCTGGCGGGCAATCCGCGGACGCCGTGGGACGCTTGTTCCTGGGAGCTGCCTGCCGCGTTGATCGACGCCGACATCGTGCATCTGCACGACGCCTATAGTCGAACGAGCGAGCTGGCGCTGCTGATTGCGAAGCAGCAGAGGAAAGTGGTCTGCTTGACCGACTATGGCGTCGCGGCGAACTGGCTGACCATCGAACTGGAACTCGCCAAGCTGGCCGACGTCGTGGTGTGCCATTCGATGGAGGTCGCGCGCAAGCTCGCCGGCTGGAAAAACGTCGAGTTCTTGCCCGCCGACATCGAACTTGCCTGGTTCGGCATCCCCGCGGAATGGCCGTCGCCCCATTTCGTTTCCTCGACGCGGCCCCAGGGCGTTGCGGTTCCGCACGTCTATTACCCATCGCTGGGCAGGGAGTTGCAGGCGATTTACGCGCAAGCGCTGGCCGGGCCGCAGGAGGTCGCCGCTTGAGAATTCTCGTGCTCAGCAATCTGTATCCGCCCGACTACATTGGCGGCTATGAATTGTGTTGCCGGCAGGTCGTGGACGGCCTGCTAGGCCGCGACCACGACGTGCGCGTGCTGACGACCACGCCTCGGGTTCCGTGTCCGGCGGAAGAACACATCGATCGCTCGTTCAAGCTGACCAACTGCTACGACGCCTACTGCATCTTGCGCAGCCAGCGCATGACGCGGCGCATGTGGGAAGCCTCGGGAAACCTGGTGGACGCCCACAACGTCCAAATTCTGCTGACCGCGCTCGAAGAGTTTCGGCCTGACGTGGTTTACTTGTGGAACATCGCCGGCATCGGCGGGTTGGGGTTGCTGGGCTGTCTGCACCAGCTTCGCTTTCCGTGGGTCTGGTATCTGGGCGATTGCGTGCCGCGCATGCTGTGCAGCCCCGGCAAACGATTGTTGCCGGTCATAGCCGAGGAATTCAGTCGGCAGATTCGCGGTTATTACATGCCCGTCAGCCAGCGGGTGGTTCAAGAAATCGAAGCGGCCGGAGTGCGATTGAAGGGCGTCATCGACACCATGCCGAATTGGATCTTGGGCGAGCAACCGGCGCCCCGGCGCCATTATTATTCCAAGGGCCGGCCGCTGCGCATCGTTTCGGCGGGCCAAATGGGCCGGCATAAGGGTATCGACCTGTTGGTCGAAGCGGCCCGGTTGCTGAAGGACCGAGGCTACGACAACTTTTCGATCGACCTCTACGGCAAGGTCACCGATCCGACGGTATTCCCCTTGCCCGCCGAGCACGGGGTTGCTGACCGCGTTTTTTTTCGAGGCGCCTGCTCGCAGCAAGAGTTGGTCGGGCGCTATGCCGACCACGAGTTCGACGTATTCGCGTTTCCGACATGGGAGCGCGAGCCGTTCGGCTGCGCGCCGTTGGAAGCGGCGGCCTATGGCTGCGTGATGGTCATGACGCAAAGCTGCGGCATCGGCGAGTGGTTCGTCCACGGCGTACACTGCCTGAAGGCCGAACGCAGCGCCGAGGCGTTCGCCGCCGCTTTTCAAGGCATTCTCGACGGCCGGACCGACTTGGAGCCGCTCGGGCGGCGGGCCAGCGCGGCCATCTGGCGAGACTTCCATCTCGATGCACTGCTGCCCCGCATCGAGCAGGCGCTGGAGTCGGCGGCGGACCAGCCGCGCACCGGCGCCAGCACTCCTGAAGACACCTATCGATTGGCGCTGTTGGCCGAGAGACTGACCACCGTTTTGGTTCAAGGGGAAAACGCGGCCACGACGGCCGCCTAAGGGCTGTTATGGTCGCCGAGTTCCGCTCACCGCCTCACAGGATTAAACGCATGTCCGCCGCCCCTGGATTCGTCAAGCGATTCTTGCGCCT
>DATNEC010000422.1:0-14585 GCA_035606815.1 Pirellulales bacterium | reverse complement strand
AATGTCGCTTTTCGCTCCGCGAAAAGACGTCTTTTCGCGGAGCGAAAAGCGACATTGGAGCTGGCGCCGATTCGTTCCTCTTCCAACGCCACGCGCATCGCCCATCGAAGAAATCAACTGGACCCAAAAGGCTGAACGCTTGACACGTGATACATGGCGGCCATCAAAAACAGAACCAATCTACGGCAAGGCGAGAGCGAATGACAAACGGTGCAAAACCCATTATGATGGTTTTGACAACTCCTGACAAACGCGATGCACGCATGAAGATCATTCTGGCCAGCCCGCGCGGTTTCTGCGCGGGCGTCAACATGGCGATCGAAAGCCTGGAATTGGCCATCCGGCTCTACGGCACGCCGATCTACGTCTATCACGAAATCGTCCATAACAAATACGTCGTCGAAACGTTCCGCGCCAAGGGGGTGGTGTTCGTCGATGAGTTGGACGAAGTGCCCGAAGGAGCGCACTTGCTCTACTCGGCGCACGGCGTCTCGCCGGAGATTCGCCGCGTGTCGCGCGAGCGGCGGCTGCACACGATCGACGCCACCTGCCCCCTGGTGACTAAAGTCCATTTGGAGGCGGTCCGCTACGCCAAAGAAGGCTACACGATCGTGCTGATCGGACACGAGGGGCACGACGAGGTGATCGGCACGATGGGCGAGGCGCCCGAGGCGATCGTGTTGGTTGAAAACACCGAGGACGTCGACCGCCTGGAACTGCCCGCGACGACAAAGCTATCCTATCTTACGCAAACCACGCTCTCAGTGGACGACGCCAACCGCATCATCGGTCGCCTGCGCGAGCGGTTTCCGCAGATCGCCAATCCGCCGAAGGAAGACATCTGCTACGCAACGCAGAACCGGCAAGAGGCGGTCAAAGTGCTTTCGCAAGGGGCCGACGCGGTGCTGGTTCTGGGTAGCCAGAACAGCTCGAACAGCCAGCGGCTGGCCGAGCTTTCGCAGGAAAACGGCGTGCCGGCCTACCTGATCGACGGGGCGGCCGACATCCGGCCCGAGTGGTTCGCCGGCCACGAGACGGTGCTGATCACGGCCGGCGCCAGCGCGCCGGAACTGGTAGTCGACGACTGCATCGAGTTCCTGCGCAAGAAGTTCGGCGCCACGGTCGAAGCTCGTAGCGTTCGCCGAGAAGAAGTCTACTTCCCGCTGCCGCGCGAGTTGCGCGTGATCGCCAATTCGGCTCCGACGGCATAGGGGCCGCCTAGCCGTAACGGCCGACGGGCCAGTCCAGCGGCCGGGGTATGCCATTACCGTGGCCTGGGCGCATGCCGGCCCCTTATCGAAGAATTCCGCTAAAAAACCCAAAGCTCTTGTACGGAAGGCGGCCCGAAACGGCACTAATAATCATGGGGAGGAAACGCGAAGCGAAAGATAGGCGACCTATGCGATTGACGTTGCGGACGTTGTTGGCGTATCTGGACGACATCCTCGAGCCCGCGGATGCCGCCGCGATGGCCAAGAAGATCGAGGAGAGCGAATATGCGACGGGCTTGATGCATCGCACACGCGACGTCACGCGACGCCTGCGTTTGGGGGCCCCCAAGCTCGAAGGCCGCGGAATGGGCCTCGACCCCAACACGGTGGCAGAGTATCTCGACAATACGCTGGCGTCGGAAAGAGTTCCCGACTTCGAGAAGGTTTGCCTCGAATCCGACGTGCATCTGGCCGAAGTCGCCTCGGCGCACCAGATTCTGGCCCTGGTTCTAGGCGAACCCGCCGAGTTCGATGCGCGCAGCCGCCAGCGGATGTACGGTTTGGCTTCGGCCAGCCCGAAGGCCGAACCCGCCCCCCCGATCGAGGTCCGACAAGAAAACGGAAAAGTCGTCGTCGAAGCTTCGAAGAGCGGCGAGCAAGTCGACAAACCTTCTAAACCCCGCAAGCGCAAGGACAAAAAGCGCCGGCGGCCCGAGGTGCCGGACTACCTTCGCGAATCGGCCGAGTCGGGCGGTCGCCGTCGTTGGCTGGCGGGCGCTTTGGCGGCGTTGTTGTTGGCGACCGGCGCCGCCGCTTTGGCGGTGCGCTTGGCGGCGCCTGAAACTTGGCGGCGTTGGACCGGCCAGGCAGTCGCGGTAAACACTTCAGCCGAACAAGATCCCGTTTCGTCCGACGACCAAGCCCCGCGAGCGAGCCAGCCGTCTGATGAGGACGACGCCGACGCGAGGCGGGCGGAGAAGGCCCCAGGCGACACCGCCGCGGCGCCCGATGCCAGCGATGAAGAGCGGGCATCGTCCAAGGCCTCGCCGACAGAATCCGCAGCGGCGCCGGACCGAAGCGAGGGCCGCGCGGAGCAGCGGCCGGACTCGGATGATCCCGACGGCGATGCGCCGATTGCGCCGATGCCCAGCGATAAGCCTCTGCGACAAGCGGGGCCTCTGCCGCAGAAGGGGCGAAAGCCCGACGAGGGCGCGGCGGATAAATCGCAAGATGCGGAAAATGGCGACAAAAGCGAGGTCGCCCGCGGCGAAGTGTTAGGGCGGCTGATCTCGGAACACGACATCGTATTGCGTTGGAACGAAGAGCAGCAGGCTTGGCAGCGCGTGCCGGGGCGCGCGAGCGTCTTTGCTGGCGACGTTTTGCTGGCGTTGCCCACCTACCAGCCGAGTATCGCCCTTGGCGCCGGCATCACCATGCAACTATTGGGAGGGGCCGCCGTGCAGTTGTACGCTCCCAACGCCGAAGGCGCACCGGGAATTGGCATCATCGATGGCCGGGTTCTGTTGATGACCGTCGCCAAGCCCGACGTTCAATTGCGGGTGCAAGCGGGCGGGCAGCGCGGCCCGAGCGGCCTGGCCGTCTTCGGACGCGACGACACGACGCTGGCCATCCAGGTCGAGCGAGATTTGCCCGACGGCGCCGATCCAGAGACGCAGCCGGCGACGGTCCTGGTCGACCTGTATCTTACGAATGGCGAAGTCGAGTGGGTGAGCGGCGGGGGCGCGCCGCCGCAAAGGATCAAGGCCCCAGACCACCGCGCCTTGCACGAAGACCCCGGCGCGCGGGTAGACGCCGAAATGCCCTCTTGGATCACTTCGACGGACTTGGCGCCGATCGAAAAACGCGCCAAGGCAGCCGTCGACGAGTATCTTGCGCCCGATCGCTCGGCAAACGACGCCCTGAAAGAGCTGGCCGACGATCGGCGGGCGGAGCGGAGCTTGCTGGCCATGAAAAGCCTGGCCCTAATCAATGAATTCGAGCAGTTCCCCGAGATGTTAGGCAAGGAGACGCAGAAAGACGCTTGGGCGGACGAGATCGAGAGCTTGCGGGCCGCCTTGGCGCGCGGCCCTTCGGTCGCCTCTCAAATTCGCGGCGCGTTCGAGAACAAGTGGGGCGAGGCGAAAGGCGCTGCGCTCTATCGGATGCTTTGGGGTTACAGCCCCGACCAACTCGAAGCCGGCGATGCCAAGCGGCTCGTCGAGTATCTCAGCCATGCCGATTTGGAGTTCCGCGTGCTGAGCTTGTGGAACTTGCACCAGATTACGGGCTTGTTCATTGCGGGCTACCGCCCCGAATGGTCGGAGGAAAAGCGCCGCAAGGGGGCGGCTGCCTGGCGGCAAAGGCTAGAGAGCGGACGGATCGTGCCGACTGGGGGCGGAGAATAGCGGCAACCCGCGCGAAATCAAAAGAACCATGTCATCCGTGCTATCCGTGGTTGCCGCGCCCCAAAGCCCCAAGCCATTGCCGTGCCTTGTATTGAGGCAAGTCCGTCGGCCCATCTCCCTGTCCGAGAGCAGAAAGAGTACACTGAGTACAGGCGCCGGAACCCATGCAATGGCGCGGCGGTCGTTTTCGGTTTGTCGGCGACGCGGGAGCCAGGTAGAATGTGCGGTTTCGTTGCCGAAACCCCAGTCGTGCAAACCGGATGGAGCGCGAAGTCGCGGCAAAAGGAGTCTTCTTGGTGCAGATCAACATTTCAACGCGACACGGTCATCTGAGCGAGGCGACTCAAGCCAAAATCGGGGCCAAACTGGAGCGTCTGCCCCGCTTGTTCGAACGCCTGACGGCGATCGAAGTCACGGTGGATTTGGAACATAAAGACTCGCCCACGGTGGATTTGCGCATATCAGCCGAACACAAGCACGACTTCGTCGCGACCGAACAGGCCGGCGAATTGATGGCTTCGATCGACGGCTGCATCCACAAGGTCGAGCAGCAGTTGAGGAAATACAAGCAGAAGGTGCAAGATCACCATAAAACTCCCGGCCTGCGCCAGCAGGGCCTCGCCGGGCAGCACGAGCCTGCGGGCGATTGAATTTGCCATTCAGAGACGATTTTTTTGACAGTGAGATTTTTGACAGAGAATTGAGCCGAACCGAGCGGCGGCGCAGGCGGGTGATTCCATGCCGACGCTCGCGACGAAGCAGAAAGGAGTTTGGTGCATGAAGTTCGCCGACTTCGTGAGCCGTGATGCCATCAAAGCGGATCTGGCGGCGGATGACAAACAAAGCGTCATCCGCGAAATGGTCCAGGCGCTATTGGGGGCCAATAAGATCGCCGCTGAAGAATTCGACAGCATCGTCAAGGCGATTTTGAAGCGTGAAGAGTTGGGCAGCACCGGGATTGGACGCGGCGTGGCGGTGCCGCACACCAAGCATCCGAGCGTCGAGCGCCTGGTGGGCACGGTCGCCGTCAGCGCCGAGGGCGTCGACTTCAACAGCCTCGATGGCGAAAAAGTGCATCTGTTCTTTTTATTGATTTCTCCTCCCGATCGTCCCGGCGATCACCTGCGGGCCTTGGAGAACGTCTCTCGCCAACTGCGCGACGAGACGTTTTGCCGCTTTCTCAAGCAGGCCAAGAATGCCGACGACATCGTGACTTTGTTGGACGAGGCCGACAACAATCAGTTCGTTTCTTAGTCCGCTCGGTCGAGTATGAGCGAACCGAAGCTCACCAGAACCGTGATTGTCACCAATCCTCAGGGTCTGCACGCGCGGCCTGCCGACCTGTTCGTCCGCTTGGCGACGCGTTTCGCCGCCAAGGTCGAAGTGGTCAAGGACCATGAGCGCGTCGATGGAAAGAGCATCCTGGCGATCATGACGCTGGCCGCCACCGAAGGGACGCGGTTGTCCATCGAGGCGGACGGGCCCGACGCCCAGCAAGCTTTGGACGCTTTGTCAGCGTTGGTCGAACAGGATTTCGCCGAAAACGAAAATAGCCATTCATAGATGCAGAAGCTGCAGGGAATCGCCGTTTCGCCGGGGGTGGTCATCGGCGAGGCGTTCGTCATGGACACCGAGGGATTTCGCATCCCTCGCCGCTTCGTCCCGCTTGCCGCCGTCGAAGAAGAGTTGCAACGGCTGGAGCGGGCGTTCGCCGCCGCCGCCGACGAGATCGGCGGCCATCGCGACGCCGTGGCACGCGAGTTGGGGCGCCAGTACGGCGCCATCTTCGAGGCCCATTTGCAGATGCTTCGCGACCCGCAACTCCGCGAAGAAATCGAGCAGGCCGTCCGCGAGCGCAATTACTCGCCGGAATTCGCGGTCTCTCGCACCTTGCGCCGCTACGCCAAGGTGTTTCAGTCGCTGGAATCCGGGCCGATGGCGGAACGGGCCGCCGATATCTTCGATATCGAAAAACGCCTGCTGCGGCACTTGCTGGGCCGGCGCCGCGAGGGCATCGCGCATCTGACTTCTCCAGCGCTGATTTTGGCCCATAATCTGACACCCAGCGAAACGGCGAATCTCAACCGCAAGTTCGTGCGCGGCTTCGTGACCGAAATCGGCGGAGCGGGCAGTCACACGGCGATCGTCGCCGAAGCGCTGGAGATTCCCGCGGTCGTCGGCGTCGGACCGTTCTTGGCCGAAGTTTCCGGCGGCGAGCGGGTGATTATCGACGGCGACCAGGGCCTGGTGATTCTGCAGCCGGACCAGGAAACGCTAGACCATTACTGCCGGGTCGTCGAGCGGCATCGCTCCGACGCCTTGCAGCTCGAGGGTTTGCGGCAATTGCCCGCCGAGACCGTCGACGGCGCCCGTATCCAGTTGCACGGCAACATCGAATTCCCTCACGAGGTCGAGCACTGCCTGGAGCGCGGCGCCGACGGCATCGGCCTGTATCGCACCGAGTTTCTCTATCTGGGGGCGGCCACCGAACCGGACGAAGAAGCGCAGTACCAGGCTTATGCCGGCGTGCTCAAGGCGATGGGCGACAAGCCAGTCGTGATTCGCACCCTCGATCTGGGCGCCGACAAGTTGACCGCCGCCCAGGCCGACCTGGAGCGCAACCCGTTTCTCGGGTTGCGCAGCATCCGGCTTTCGCTCCGCAATCTGCCGATGTTTCGCACCCAATTGCGGGCGATCGTCCGCGCCAGCGTGCTGGGCGACGTGCGGATCATGTTTCCCTTGATCTCGACGGTGCTCGAACTGCGCCAGGCCAAGATGGTGCTGGCCGACGTGATGGAGGATCTGGAGGAGCATGGGCTGCCTTTCCGGCGCGATATCAAGATCGGCATGATGGTCGAGGTGCCTTCGGCCGTGATCCTGATCGACCACTTCGTCGAGGAAGTCGATTTCCTGAGCATCGGCACCAACGATCTGATTCAGTACACCTTGGCGGTCGATCGCAACAACAATGAGGTCGCCGGCTTGTATACGGCCAGCGACCCCGCTGTCTTGAGATTGATCGATACGGCCGTGAAAGCCGCCGGGAGGCGGCAAAAGCCGATCAATTTGTGCGGCCAGATGAGCGGCAGTCCGACCTACACCATGCTATTGCTGGGCATGGGCTTCCGGCAGTTCAGCGTCGCGCCCAGCGCGATCCCGGAAATCAAGCGGATTTGCCGCAGCCTGACAATTTCTCAATGCGAAGCGGTTGCATCTCGCGCGATGACGCTAGAGAATGCTCGCGACATCAAGAGTTACCTGAAAGAAGAATTGAAGAAGGTCTTGCCCGAGCGGGCAAGTTGACGGGAGACAAGTTGACGGGGAGGTTCGTAGAGGATGGCCTCCGTGCCGTCGTGGGCCGGCCTGACTGTTGGCGGTCTGGCCGCAGCGCGACGGCGCCGAGGGCGTTCTCTACCCTCAGAGAGCGACAAGACTTCAAGCCTGCCTGGCCGGCGAATGGGTTCGCAGGCGTTTAACGGCAGGAAACTTTGGAAGCTCCGCATTGCGACGGCAGCGGTGCGGAGCAAGCGAACCGATGGTTCGACGACGAGTACGCATTCGTTTTCGCAAGCAAGGCGACCTGCGGCTGATCGGCCACCGCGATCTCGTTCGCGCGTGGGAGCGGCTGTTTCGGCGCGCCGGCGTCGGAGTGCGCATGAGCGAGGGCTTTCACCCTAAACCGCGGATGAGTTTCCCATCGGCTTTGGCCATGGGGGTTTTCGGCGCCGACGAAGTGCTGGAAGTCGAACTCATCGACGACGCGGACGCCGACGGGCTGGCGGCGACGCTCGGGCGACATGCTCCCGACGGGCTGGCGATCACCGCGGCCGAACTTCGCCCGCCGGGCGAACCGGCCGCCCAAGCTCGACGCGTCGCATTCGAACTCCCGGTCCCCCCTGAGCGCCGCGCCGCGTTGGCCGAGCGCATTGCAAACTGGCAGGCCCGACGGTCGCACGTCGTCGATCGCGGCGAGGGCCGCAAGCCAGTCGACCTGGGGGACTTCGTGGAACATCTCGAATTGGTCGACGGCGCGTTGCGAATGCAAATCCGGGTGACCCGTCAGGGCGCCGCCCGGCCGCGCGAATTGCTCGAATTGCTGGGGCTGGAAGATTTGGAACGACGCGGGGTCTATCTCACGCGCTCCGCCGTGGAGCTGGAGCCATGACCCTCCACATCGATCTTCCGGCCCGCAGACGGCGAGTCGCCTCGCGGCGGCGTACTCATTCGCCTTGCCGAACAAGAAAGCGAGATCATGAAGCAAGAGATGTTGATCAACGTATCGCAGCCGGAGGAGTGCCGGATTGCGATCGTCGAGGACGGGGTCTTGGAAGAGCTCTACATTGAGCGCAGCAGCCAGGACAATTACGTCGGCAATATTTACAAGGGACGCGTCGTCAATCTGGAGCCGAGCATTCAGGCCGCGTTCGTCGACTTCGGCGTAGGCCGCAACGGCTTTTTGCACATCAGCGACGTCGAGCCGCAGTACTTCCGCCAGGGCGGCTACGATCCCGGCCAGCCGATCGAATCGGGCGGCGGACGCTCGGCTCGCGACTACGATTTCGGCGAGAACGGCGGCGAGGACGATGCGTCCGACGATTCCGGCGAGGAAAGCTCGTCGAACGGCAAAGGACGTCGTCCGCGCCGCGCCCGGCCGGGCGCTCGGCCGCGCATCAAGCCGCCGATCCAAGACATTCTGCGCCGCGGCGACGAACTGCTGGTGCAAGTCATCAAGGAGGGCATCGGCACCAAGGGGCCGACCCTGTCCACATACATCAGCATTCCAGGTCGCTACCTGGTGCTGATGCCGGCCCTGGGCCGCGTCGGCGTGTCGCGCAAGATCGAAGACGAAGACGCGCGCCGCAAGCTGCGCGACATCATGCTGGAACTGAACCCGCCCAAGGGGCTGGGCTTCATCGTTCGCACGGCGGGCGTCGACCGCACGAAGAAAGAACTGTCTCGCGACTTGGCGTATCTGTTGCGGCTGTGGAAGGTCATCGTGCGGCGGATCAAGAAATTCCCCGCGCCGATCGACATCTACGAAGAAAGCGACATGATCATTCGCACGATCCGCGACGTCTTCACGGGCGACGTCGACTCGATCTACATCGACGAATCGACGGCCTACGAGCGGGCCAAGGAATTCTTGCAGATCGTCATGCCGCGCTACGTCAACCGGTTGCAACTCTATGAAGGCAAGGAGCCGCTGTTTCACCGTTATCGCCTGGATGAGGAAATCGGCCGGATTCAGCAGCGCAGCGTCCCGCTCAAGCAGGGCGGCGGGATCGTGATCGACCAGACCGAGGCCCTGGTGGCCATCGACGTGAACAGCGGCAACTTCCGGGCGGACGACAATGCCGAGGAAACCGCCTACCAGATGAACCTGTTGGCGGCCCGCGAAATCGCCCGGCAGTTGCGGCTGCGCGATCTGGGCGGGGTGATCGTGAACGACTTCATCGACATGCGCAAGGAGCGGCACCGCCGCAACGTCGAGCGGGCCTTGCGCGACGCGGTCAAACGCGACCGAGCCCGCACCAAGATCCTGCGGACCAGCCCCTTTGGCCTGGTCGAAATGACGCGGCAGCGAATTCGACCGAGCCTCAAACGCAGCGTGTTCAAGGACTGCCCCGACTGCGGCGGTACGGGGGTCGTCAAAACCGCCGAGAGCATGGCCATCGAGGCCGTGCGGCTGTTGATTCTCGCCGCCCAACAAGACGGCTTGGCCCGCGTCACCGCCACGGTGGCCGACGACGTGGCCACCTATCTGAACAACAAGAAGCGCCGCGAGTTGGCCCGGCTCGAAGACGACTGCGGGATCGTCGTGCAAGTCCTAGGGAAAGAGGGGGTTGCGCCGGAGTACATGGTCATGGAATGCTACGACGCCAACGGCCGGGAGGTCCGCGCCCCGCACGCATAACGCGGCCCACGCCTGCGGGCGAATCTGTTAGATTGGCGAGCTTCACCTTAGTCGATGGGAAGGCTTTCAATGTACGCGATCATCGTAGACGGCGGACGGCAATACAAAGTCGAACATGGCCAGGAGTTGGTGATCGATTATCGCGACGCCAGCGCCGGCGATCTCGTGACCTTCGACCAGGTGTTGGCCCACGGCGAAGGGGGCGACCTGAAGCTCGGCAAGCCCACGCTCTCGGGCGCCGCCGTCAAGGCCGAAGTGCTGGGCGTCGTGCAGGGGCCGAAGCTGGTCGTGCAAAAGGCCCGCCGCCGCAAGAACTTCCGCCGCAAGACCGGCCATCGGCAGATGAACACCCGCGTCCGGATCACCGAGATCGTCGGCTAGCGGCAAACTAGACGCGGCGCCTTGCCCCATGTGGGTAGATTCAGCATCGGCGTTGACCCGCGGCGGGCGTCTGCCCTAAGGTAACGGCTGCCCAGACCGCTCCCCGGCCGGCCCGTCGCCCATGAGAATCGCCCTCTTCGAAGATCATCGCGTTACGCAACTCTACCCGGCCACGATCGGCAAGCCGGCCTATGCGATCAGTTGCGGCTCGTACCGCCTGCTCGACCTGGTTCGAGGGCTGGGCGATTCGGTCCTTGCCTGGGTGCGGCCGCATCTCAGCGAGTTTCGCGAGGCCGAGCCGCCGCCGAGTCTATCGCCCGGCGGCAAAGCGTCGCCCGGGCAAACGGCCTACGTCAACGCGAGACTCGTGCCGTCGGCGGAAATCATCGAAGCGTTGCGAAAGCTGTTCGCCTCCGGCCGCGAGGGGTTCCTTGCCGCCAGCGAGGAATTTCGACCGGAAGCCGACCGTGGCCAGCCGCCCAGTCTGGCGGACGTGGCGTGCGCGGTATTGCCGGCAGGGGCGCCGCCTCCGCCGCCCTCCGCCGGTCCCGAAGAGCTCAGTCGCTGGTGGTCGGCCCTCAAGCTCGCCGCGTTCGACGGGCCGAAGCTGCCGCTGTTCGACTATCCGCACGACATCATTCGCCACCATCTGAAAATCCTCGCCAAGAACCTGGAGCATCGGCTGGCCGCGGGCGACCACCGAGAGGCGGCCGAGGGCGTGTTTCTCGCCGAGGGGGCGCTGTTGGGTCAGCATGTCGTGACCGATACGCGCAACGGGCCGATCGTGATCGACGAGCGGGCTTCGATCGGGCCGCACGGCTTTTTGAGCGGCCCGGTGCATATTGGGGCCGGCGCCCGCGTAATCGAGCAGGCGGCGATCAAGGACGGCGTGGCGCTTGGCCATACGACCAAGGTCGGCGGCGAAGTCGAAGGCTCCATCATCGAGCCTTATACCAACAAGCAGCACCACGGCTTCCTGGGCCACAGTTACCTGGGCAGTTGGATCAACCTGGGCGCCGGCACCTGCAACAGCGACTTGAAGAACACCTACGGGCCGGTCAACATGGAGTATCATGGCCGGAAGACGCCCACCGGCATGCAGTTCGTCGGCTGCATCGCGGGCGACTACGCCAAAAGCGCGATCAACACCGGCATTTTCACCGGCAAGACGATCGGCGCCTGCAGCATGATCTACGGCTTCGTGACCACGAACGTTCCGAGTTTCACGAACTATGCGCGCTTGTTCGGCCAGGTGACCGAGGCCCCGGTGGAAATCATGGTCGCGACGCAGGCCCGCATGTTCGCCCGCCGCAACGTCGAGCAGCGGCCTTGCGACGTGCAACTGCTGCACGATATGTACGAACTGACGAGGCACGAGCGGCAGATCGCCGGCGAACCGCTGTCTTTGTAAGGTCACGCTCTCCATGAAACTCTCCGCTCTCTATGGTCCGGGCAAGTTCGGCCTTTCCTTCGAGCTGTTTCCGCCGAAAAACGAGGCCGGCGAGTCGGAGTTGTTCCTCCATTTAGCCGAACTTGCGGCGTTCGAGCCGAGCTACATTACCTGCACCTACGGCGCCGGCGGTTCGACGCGCGCCAAGACGCTGGAAATCGTCGAACGCGTGCGCGAGCGGTTCGGCTGCCCGGTGGCTTCGCACCTGACGTGCGTCGGCTCGACCATCGAAGAGCTAAGAGAGTATTTGGCCGAGGCCCGCCGCCGCGGCGTCGACCATATCGTGGCGCTGCGGGGCGATCCGCCAAAGGGCGAAACGACGTTCAAGGCCGTCGACGGCGGCTTGCGCTACGCCAGCGAATTGACGGCCCTGGTCCGCCGCGAATTCCCCGACTTCGGCATCGCGGTGGCGGGATATCCGGAAACGCACGTCGAAGCCCTCAGCCCCGAGGCGGACCTCGAAAACCTGAAGCGCAAGGTCGACGCCGGCGGCGAAATCGTGATCACGCAGTTGTTCTACTTCAACGACGACTTCTTTCGCTTCCGCGAGCGTTGCGAGCGGCTCGGCATCCAGGCGCCGATCGTGCCGGGCATTTTGCCGGTGACGAACCTGGCCCAGATTCGCCGCATCACGTCGCTCTGCGGCGCCAAGCTGCCGCCGCGGTTCGTCGCCGATTTGGAAGCCCGCACCGACCGGGCCGAAGAACAATTCGAGATCGGCGTCGAATTCGCCACGCGGCAGACGCAAGAACTGCTCGACGCCAACGTGCCGGGCATTCACTTCTACGTGCTCAACAAATCGCATGCCACCTGCCGCGTACTGAGGAGCGTCACGCGCTCGGCCTGAGTTAGAGGCTATCCGAAAACTCCCTCTCCCTTTGGGAGAGGGCTGGGGTGAGGGTGTGTTGATGAGGCGATTCCCCCTCACCCTCTCTCAAAGGGAGAGGGGACTTATCGCGCCGGGCGCGTCACTGCCTCGGCCCCGGCAAGATCAACTCGTGCGTTTCGCGATCGAAATAGGGCGCGGCGCCGGTGTACTCGATCGCGGCCTGCTTCCTGGCCGCTTCGGCCAACTTCAAGAAACGGTCGCGAGCCCACGCTTCCGCCAACGCCCGGCGCTGGCTCTGCCAGGTTTGCTCGCCCGGCTTGATCTCCGTGCATTGGATCAGATGCACGCCGAACGGCGTCGTCACCGGCCGACTCGTCTCGCCTTTATCGAGTTGAAAAGCGGCGATCGAGAAAGATTCGGCCATTCGGTCGTGGCGCGGGATGAAGCCCAAGTCGCCGCCCTGCCGGCGGCTCGGCCCCGCGGAATATTTTTCGGCCGCTTCCGCGAAGCTCAGTTTTTTGGCGAGAACGTCTTGTCGCAGCGATTCGGCCCGCTTGACTGCCGCGGCCAGCGCCGCCGGATCGTCAAGATTCTCGACTCGCAGCAGAATATGGCTCACGCGCAGCTCCGTCCCGTCGAATTCGCGGCGATGTTCCGAGAAATGCTTTTCCAATGCCTCGTCGTTCAACTCCTGCTCTGAATAAATGTTCCAAGCCGCGTCCCAGGCCAACTGACGACGGACCATCGCCAGAGTCAACGAGCGTTCGTCGAGAAACTCCTCGAAGGTCAGTTTTTGCGTCGTCAGGCGGCGTTTCAAGTCGGCCAACAGTTCGTCGACCTGGTCGCCGGTCGGTTCGCAGCCCTGTTTGGCGATGACCTTGGCGACCAAACGGCGATTGATGAGCTGTTCCAGGGCCTCGGCTTGCAGCTTCGGCGACAGCTCGGGCGTCGCCTGACGACCGCTGGGAGTCTCGGCGAGCAATTGCTCGACTTCCGCCGCATAAATCGCATCGTCGCCCACCTTCGCGGCGACGATCGGCGCCGGCTGGGCGGCGCCGGAACCGGCCGCGAACAGCGGGCCGCCAAAGAACGCCAAAATGCACGCGATCCCACATCGGCTGGGTCTTCGGCCGCCGGCGCTGGCGAAGTGCAAGATCACGGCAGATCCAAATCCTTCAATTCGTAATCCAGCGGCATGCTGACGATGGCGGTCGGCGTGCGGTAGACGAACGTATGGCCCTTCAATCCGTCCGGCACGTCGAACATGTAGGCGATGCCGACCTCGTTCTCGGTTTCGCGGGTCGTTTCCATGGCGGCGTAGCGAATCGTCTCTTTCTTGTCGGGCGTTTCCAGGAAGGCGGGATTGTTGAAGACCCAGCCGCGATGCGATTCCAAGGCGCCCGAGGTCTTGTCGAACACGACCCGCACGCGGATTTCCCAAATCGCATTGTTTTTGCGGACCTCGTCCAGAACCACCGCGACGCTGGCCTTGCGGCGCTCGACCTTTTTGGCTTTGTCCAGTCCCGTGAATCGAAACGTCTCCGATTTTCCAGGCAGCAACACGGAGAGCTTGCCCTTCAGACTCGCGATTTTCTTGACGCTGCGGTCGGGCAACTCGAATTGAATCGGCAATTCGACCGAACGCATGTCGGAATCGATCGGAAACTCCAATTCATTGCCGGTCATCGAGATCGCCAATGCGGCGCCCTGCTCGTCGACCGCCTCCATGCCTTCCAGCACTCGCATGATCACGATTGGCTGCAAGCGGGGCTCCCAGGCCGTTTCGACGATCAATTGCAAAGTGTGGCTCTGCGGATCGCGCAGGTCGCGGCGAGCGACGAATTCGGTCCCCTCGAACCGAAACGATCCCGAGTAGGTCGCCTGGCCGTGCCGAGGCAATCGCGATTCCGAGCGGCTGACGACCGCCACGCCTTCTTCGGAAGCGTAGTTGTAGATGTTCAGATCGGCTTGATCCAACACCTGGTCGAGCGCGGACCAGAAGGGCGTTTGATCGAATTCGATCTTGAGATCCGGATCGGTCACGTCTTGCCCGAACTCCTCGCGGAGGTCGTAGATCTTGTTGCCAGTTTGCTTCGAGATTTCGGCCAGGACTTTGGAGAGCGGCAGCATGTCGCCCTTGAGCGTCACGGTCGAGCCTTTGACGGAGTTTTCGGCTTGCGAGCGCTCGAAATGGGCGCGAATGCTATCGAGCTTCAGCGCGACCCCGGCCGCCATGCGATCGGTTTTTTCGGGCAGCAGATCGAGCACCCGATCGCCCAGCGCCAAAAGCTGCTGCTCCGCGGCGTCGCGGCGGGCTTTTTCCGGCGCGTCAAGCTCGCGCACGAGTTTGCGCACCTGGGCGGTTAGCTCGGCTTCTTGCTTGGCGGCGGCTTCG
>DATNEC010000413.1:0-2810 GCA_035606815.1 Pirellulales bacterium | reverse complement strand
TGCGCTGGCTCGAACCGCTCGTGGCGCCGCGACGCACTTTCCTGACGCACGGCGAGAAGGAGGCGGCTACGGCGCTGGCCGGCGAATTGCACGCCACGCGCGGTTGGAACACAGTCGTGCCGCGATTGGGCGAATCCTTCGAACTCGGGGCGCCGGAATGAGCGGTCCGCCCAATCGACCCGAGTTGACGCAGAACCTGCAAGCGATCCTCGGCTCGCCCAGCTACCGCCTGCCGGAAAAGGACACCGAATTCCTGGCCGAGCCGGGCTTGCGCCCCGTGCGAATGCAGCTCGAATTGCTCAAGCCCGAAATGCTGCTGGAACTGCACCGCGTCGGCTCGACGATCGTCCTGTTCGGCGGCACGCAAATCCTCGGCGAGAGCGAGTCACGCCAGCGGTTGGAGCTGGCCCAGGCCGCCGCGGCGGCCGCGCCCGGCGACGCGATGCTGAAGCGCCGCGTCCAACGGGCCGAAAAATTGCTTGCCAAGGCGCCGTATTACGAAGCGGCGCGGGAATTCGCCCGGTTAGTCACGATGTCGTGCCAGCCGGACAACCGGATTCACTACGTGATCGTCACGGGCGGCGGACCGGGCATCATGGAAGCCGGCAATCGGGGCGCCTACGAAGCCGGCGGCAAATCGATCGGATTGAATATCGCGTTGCCCGCCGAACAGGTTCCCAATCCCTACATCACGCCGGACTTGTGCTTTCAGTTCCATTACTTCGCGATGCGGAAGTTTCACTTTCTGCTGCGGGCCAAGGCGCTGATCGCGTTTCCCGGCGGCTTCGGCACGCTGGACGAACTATTCGAGGCGCTGACTTTGCGGCAGACGCACCGGATGCAAGAGATCCCGATCGTGTTGTTCGGCCGGGCCTACTGGGAGCGCGCGCTCGATTTCCAGTTCCTGGCCGACGAGGGCGTGATCCACGACGAGCACCTCAAGCTGGTCAGCTACGCCGAAAGTCCGCAGGAAGCGTGGGAGATCATCACCAACTTCCACCAAGGGCCGGGGCGCGCGGATTCAGCCGGAGGGCCGCCGACGCTATCGCAGTTCTAGGTGAATTGCGCCGCGCGATGCATTAAGACCGTAATCAAAAGCGAGCCGCGAACAGAAGCGGATATTTTAAAAAGGGGATGTGGAGATATGGAGGAGATCAGGAGATGAAGAATTCATTTATTTCCAGGATTCCATCTCCCCATCTCCCCCGTATCTCCACATTCCCTTCAACAAACGGTTGAAAGCCTCGCAGCATCGCGATTCTATCCAACGAGCGATCCGCCATGTCAGATTCATTATCGGATAGTCAGCGGCCGGTGGCCCTGGTGACGGGCAGCGGGGCGGCGCGCATCGGCAATTGCGTCGCGCGGACCTTGGCCGCCCACGGCTATCGCGTGATATTGCACGCCAGGCATTCGCTGGCGGCGGCGCAGACCACGGCCGAAGAACTGCGGGCGTTGGGGGCCGAAGCCGCCGTCGTCGCGGCCGATTTGACCGACGAGCAGGCCGTCGGCGCGATGGTTCGCGAGGCCCTGGCGGCGTTCGGCCGCATCGACGCGCTGGTCAATTGCGCGGCCATTTGGCAACCGAAGAAACTCGAAGACGTGACGGCCGCCGACGTGCGGCGGCACTTCGACGCGAACACGCTGGGCACGTTTCTCTGCTGCCAGCACGTCGGGCTGGCGATGGCCGCGCAGGAAAGCGGCGGCGCGATCGTGAACTTCGGGGACTGGGCGACCGTCCGCCCCTACTTGAATTACGCGGCCTATTTTCCTTCGAAGGGCGCCATTCCCGCGCTGACGAGAACTTTCGCCGTCGAATTGGCCCGCCGCAACCCTCGCGTGCGGGTCAACGCCATCTTGCCGGGGCCGGCGATGCTGCCCGACGATTTGCCCGAGCGGGAGCGCCGCGCGGCGATCGCCGGCACGCTCGTCAAACGCGAAGGCGCACCGCAACACATCGCCGACGCCGTGCTGTTTTTGCTGCGCAACGACTTCGTCACCGGCGTCTGCTTGCCGGTCGATGGGGGACGCAGCATTTCTAGCTGCGCCGAAGCCGAGGACGAGCTAGATCAATAGGTTTGCAACCCGCGAGCGAGTGGGGTAGCTTGCTCATGTGCCAGTTCATTTTTTTCGCCCACCACCCTCGAAAGGCGCTCGCCATGTCGCACCAACGCACTGCTCGCTGGCTGTTCTCCGCATTACCGCTCGTCATCGCGGCCGTGCTTGCTTGTCCCAGTCTGCGGGCGGCGGATGAAGACGACGCCAAACCGTCCAAAGCAGCGGCAAAAGACGGCAAGAAGTCGGCCAAAGCGGCCAATGGCGCCGCATCCGGCGGCGTTCCGGACGGCTCGCCCCGGAAGCTGCTCGAGTACATCGAAAAGATGCAGGCGACAGCCCCGAAAGGCGACAGCCGGTCGGATCGCATGGACGATCTGCGGCGAATCCAGGGAAACATCATCGCCGCGGCGGAAAAGATCGACGCCGCCGAACCTGATGATGAGACGGCGGCTGTGGCGCTCCGCGCCGAGCTAGACGCCTTGTCGCTGCTCAAGCGGCTGGGCGACGCCGACTCGGGCGAAAAACTGGATGCTTTGATCGCTAAATTGGAAAGTGACAAACGTCCGTCCATCGCCCAAATGGTCGAGTTTCATCGCTTGCTCAAACAACTTGAAGATCTTGAGTTATCGTCGAAGGAAGACGTTGAGGCCTTCATCGCTCAAGGCAAGGCGTTTCTGAGCAAGGCCAAGCTCGACCAGCAAATCGTGCCCTTGGCGGCGCAGGTCGTGCAACTGTCTCAGAAAACTCAAGAG
>DATNEC010000387.1:0-4062 GCA_035606815.1 Pirellulales bacterium | reverse complement strand
CCGTGGCCAAGACCGGCCAGCGCAAATCGGAGGGCGCCTCGGAAGTCTATGTTTGTCCCAAGGGCTTCGACGGCACGTACCGCGTGATGGTGCGGCGCGTGTGGGGCAAGCTGGCGGCCAATAAGGTCACCGTAGACATTTATTGGCACTACTTCTCGAAGCGGGAAAAGAAGCAAACCAAGCAACTCGAGTTGATCTCCGACGAAGCCGTGGCCGCGTTCGATCTGCAAGACGGTCGCCGCACCGAGCCTTTGGCCGAGCAGCAGGTGGCCAACGCCGTGGCCGGCCAGGTCGCCGTGGGCCGCCAGCTTCTGGCGCAACAGCTCAATGCCTTGAACAATCCGCAAGCGCTGGGCAGCTTCTTGTCGGGCGCGAATCATTCGGGGCAGCCCGACGGGCTGGGTTTCAATCCGTTCAACCCCTTCGTGCCGTTCGGCTTCAAGGGCGCGGTCGGCTACCAGCCGGTGATCACCAGTTTGCCCAAGGGCGCCATCATGTCGACCTCGGCCGTGATTTCGGCGGACCGCCGCTACGTGCGCGTCTCGCCGATACCGTTCTTCTCCGGCGTTTCGGAAGTGAACACGTTCAACTATGTCACCGGCGCTAGCGGCACGAGCAACGGGGCCGGCGGCGGCGGTTTCGGCTCGGGCGGCGGCGGCGGCGGCTTGGGCGGCTTCGGCGGCGGCGGCAAGGGCGGCGGTTTCTAAAAAGCGAGGGCCGCGGTCCTCGCCTACTCTCTCAATGCACGTTGGCCAGGAAGGCGACTTCAAGCCTGCCGGACGCCCTCAGGTTCGGCAGGCATTTTTCCGTGCAATGCCTCGCGAAGCGCTGAATATGAGCGGCGTCAGAAGCCCCGTGCGGATCGGATTGATCGGTTGCGGCGCCGTGGGGCGGCTCCATGCGGAGCGCCTGCGGGCCGATCCTCGCGCGGAACTCGTCGTGCTTTGCGATCCAAGCGCCGAGAGCGCCGAACGGCTGCGAGCGGAACTTTCGCTGCCGGCGGCCGTCGAGACCGAACCCCTTGCGGCCCTCGCGGGGCACGATCTGCAAGCGGCGGTCATCGCCTCGCCGACCTTGTCGCACTACGACCAGGTTTGCCTGGCCTTCGACCTCGGCCTGGACGTGTTGTGCGAGAAGCCGTTGGCGGCGCGGCGCGAGGAAATCGCCGATCTGATCGAGCGCCGCGACCGGCGCGGCCGCATCCTTTCGGTCAGCTATCAGCGCCGCTATAAATCGGCCTACCAGACCGCGCGCCGAGAACTGACCGAGCGCGCCGATTGGTACGGCCCCTTGAATGAAGTCCAGATCTTCGTCTGCGAGCGCTGGCAGCAAACCATTCACGGCACTTGGCGCGACGATCCCCTGGTCGGCGCCGGCTATTTCGGCGATGCCGGAAGCCACCAGATCGACGTGATGAACTTCATCGCCGGCCAGAGCGCGACGGCCGTGCTGGCGCACAGCGATCGCCGCGGCAGCCGCGTCGAGATCGTCACGCACGTCCTCGCCCGGTTGACGGGCGGCGCGGGGCTGGCGGCCCATTTCGTCGGCGACGCGAACCACTGGAGCGAGGACATTTACTTTCATTGTCGCGACGCCGACTTGATGCTCCGCAATGAAAAACTGCTGCGGGCGAAGCACAACCGCGTCGAGGAGATCGCCGACCTCGTGCCCGAGAGCTCGCCGGATCGGGCATTCCTCGATTCCATCCTCAAGGGCGCGCCGGGCCTGTCGCCCGCCGAGGCGGCGCTGCCGATGTACGACTGGACCTCGGCCGTGTTGCGGTCCATCGCCGAGGGAGACTGGGTCAACCTGGCGCCCGTTCGATCCTGAGCGGGCCGGAGAGTACGCCCCGGATGGGAAAGATGGGGACGCCTGGGACATCTGGCATGGCAGGTCCGGACATGCCAGCTTTTGCAAGTTCCTGACCATCTGAGTTCAACCCGGCTTCTCGCCGAATTCGGCTTGAATCGAGGGCCTCCTTCCGGTATTTCTACGCGGCCCGATGGGCTGCTCTTGCTGCGCGCACGCGGTGCGCCTGCGCCGGGCGGCCTAATCCGCCCCTTCGCGTCTCTCTTCTACCTCGTCGTCGCCACGGAACCGCAAGCATGATCGGCGCTCGTTTCGCGCGGAATCGGCGTATTTGTACGGCCCTGGCCGCATTGATCGGCGCGCTCTTTTGCCAAGGATGGCCCGCCGCCGCGCAAACGCCATCGTCGGCGCGGCCCGCCAACGGCGCTTCGTCGACTCCCCCGGCGAGCGGCGGCCCTGGGGTTTCGAACGTCCCGGCGGCGGGTCTCTATGGGCTGACGGGCAAGGAGCAGGTCGTCGACGTCCGCGTCGAGGGCGTGCCGGAAAAGGATCTGCACCACGTTGTCCGGCACATCCGCACTCACGCGGGGCGGCCCTTCGACCGCCTGACCGTGGAATCGGACGTCAAGCGGCTCTTGAACTCGAAGCGGTTCGCCAGCGCCGACCCTTCGTATCAGCGCGTCGGGGCCAATGGATTGATCGTGATCTTTCGCGTGGTCGAACGGCCGACGATCCAGTACCTCAAGTACCGCGGCAACACGATCCGGACCCGGCATCTCGACAAAAAAACGAATTTGAAGGTCGGCGATCCGCTCGACGCTTTCGCGGTCGACGAGGGCCGCCGCAACTTGCTCGAGTATTACCAGGAAAAAGGCTTCACCAAGGCCGGGGTGTTCACGGTCGAGGGTTCCAAGCCGGTCGATCGAGGCGTGGTCTACCTGATCAACGAGGGGGTGAAGCAGCGCATCGGGAAAGTGGAATTCGAGAACAACACCATCGCCTCCGACGGGCGGCTCAAGACCCAGATCAGTTCGAAACCCCCGCTGCTCTATCTGTTCAAGGGCGAGTACGACCCCGGAAAAATCGAAGAAGACGTCAACAAGTTGACCGACTACTACCGCTCGCTGGGCTTTTTCAAGGCGCGGGTCGGCCGCGAGGTGATTTTTTCCGAGAGCCAGAAGTGGGTCACGCTCCGCTTCGTCATCGACGAAGGGCCGCGCTACAAGGTGACCAGCATTTCCTTCCTGGGCCATAAACGCTTCAACTCGGAAGTATTGGCCAAGAAGCTGAATCTCAAGAGCAACGACTTTTTCGACATCGGCAAACGAGACCACGACGTGAGCGCGATCCAGGATCTCTACGGCGGCGACGGCTACGTGTTCGCCGTCATCGAGCCTGACCAACGCTTTGCCGAGGACGGCTCTCCCGAGCTCAGCCTGGTCTACAAGATCGAGGAGGGCGACCGCTACGCCGTGGGCGACGTCAACGTCAAGATCGTGGGCGATAATCCGCACACGCGGCGCAATACGATCTTGAACCGCGTCTCGCTCCACCCGGGCGACGTGCTCGATACCCGCGAGCTGCGGTCCAGCGAGCGCCGGCTGAAAGGCTCGAACCTGTTCGCCAATCAAAACCCGGCGGAGGAGCCGAAGATCACGTTCGAGCGTCCCGACTTCGGCGAAGGCGGCCGGCTGGCGGAAAACCCCGACGGCCCGGGCAAGGCGCGCGGCCAGAGCCCCGATAACGTCGGGCCTGCCGCGGGCCGTCCGCCCCTTTCTCCCAAAGTCCGCGGCGGGACCGCGGTGCGAGGGGCCTGGCCGGCCCCGGCGGCGAGGCCGCATCCTTTGCCGACGGCGGCCTCTCGATCGTCGGCGCGGCCGTCTCGTGATTATCGGTCCTCGCGCGGCGCCGGAGGCGGCCCGTGACGCAGCAGCCTGTTCGGGCGGCAAATCACCGGCACGCCCGGGCCCATCGCGGCCCGGCGCGTGGCCTGGCGCATTTGCTCGCCGGAGCCGTGCTGCTGGCGGCCGTCGGCGCGGGGCCGGCGGCCCGGGCCGAACCTGGCTATTTCTCTTCGCGGCCAGACTCGGCCGCCGCCGGACAAGTGCCGATGGGCCGCACCGACCCGACTGCGACCTCTCGTTCGACGCGCGGCTCCTGGCCCTCCGCGGGCACGCGGCAGGCGCCTTCGCCCCGCTATCAATCGCCGGGCGGGTATTTCGACGGTAACGTGGCGCCCGCTCAGTATTCGCC
>DATNEC010000372.1:0-2882 GCA_035606815.1 Pirellulales bacterium | reverse complement strand
TCCCGCGGCCACGACGCATGTTATGATGGTTTCTAGCGGCCCGGTGCGAAAGCGGGGCCGCCCGCAAGTTCGAATCCGTATTATTCTATCGAGAATCAGGCGGTTGGAATCCCCCCAAACCACTTTGGACGGCGAATCGGCTCCGGCCCGACTTTCCCTGCGCAAGATCTTGATGCGGCCTAAACCGATTCTTCGCTGGACGGCATTGCTGGCTTTGGCAAGCTCCTGCGTTGGCTGCGGCGCTACCGAAACCCCGGCGGATCGACCGCCGGCCAAGGCCGCCGCCGCAGCGGCGAAAGTGAAGACACCCGCCCGCGCCCAAGCGCCGAGCGTTGCCGCATCGCCGGCTGCGACCTTGGCGCCGGTCGGCGGGACCGAGGAAACAAGTTCGCCGCCAAGTCGTGAAAACTCGACATCGGCCGCCGCGGCCGATGCTTCACCGAAAGTCGCCGCGCCCGCCGCTTTGCCGCCGATCGACGAAGCGAAGGTCGAAGCCCAAGGCATTCGAAAGTTGGCGGGCGAGCATTTGACGCTCTACACCGATCTGCCCCTCGATGACGAGATCGAAGCCCTGCCCGAGGCGTTCGATCAGGCATATCCGCAATGGCGAAGCTATTTTGGGCTGGCCGGTCGCGACGAGCGCCCGTGGCGCGTCGTCGGCCGCTTGATGAACGACGATGCGAAGTTTCGGGCCGCCGGGCTGCTGCCCGACGACCTGCCGCAGTTCGTCTACGGTTACGCGCGGAACGACGAGATTTGGTGGCGCGAGCAGCCGTCGGCTTACTATCGCCGCCACTTGATGCTGCACGAAGGGACGCATTCGTTCATGTATGCGAACTTCGGCACGTGCGGGCCGCCGTGGTACATGGAAGGCATGGCCGAGTTGCTTGGCACGCACTCGTTCGTCGACGGCAAACTGACGCTCGACGTGTTTCCGAAGAGCCGCGGCGACGTTCCCTATTGGGGGCGCGTGAAAACCGTCCTCGACGCGATCAAGGCAGGACAGCCGCTGAGCTTGGATGAAGTGCTGAACTTGGAGCCGGGGCTGCACTCGCCGGTGGCGCATTACGGTTGGTGCTGGGCGACGACGGCTTTTCTCGACGGCCATCCGCGGTATCGCGAGCGCTTTCGCCGGTTGCCGGCTGAATTGCGCGAGCAGGACTTCAACGACCGATTGAAACGGGTTTTCGCGGAGGATTGGTCCGATCTGAACGAAGAGTGGCAATGCTTCGTTTTCGATCTCGACTATGGTTACGACCTGACGCGCAGCGCCATCGAATTCACGGCCGGCCAAGTGCTGGCCGCGGGCGGAAAGCGAGTGACCATCGAGGCGGCCCGCGGCTGGCAATCGACCGGCATCCGGCTTGAGTCGGGCAAGAAGTACGTCCTCAAAGCCGCCGGGCGCTATCAGATCGCCGCCCAAGGGCGCATCTGGTGGAGCGAGCCGAATGGCGTAACGATTCGCTATCACGGCGGCCGGCCGCTGGGAATGCTGTTGGCCGCGGTGCATCCCGATCCTTACGACCCGGCGATGGTCAGTTCGCTGCTTTCGCCGGTGGAAATCGGGTTGGGCGCCGAACTCACGCCCGACAAAACCGGAACGCTCTATCTGCGCGTCAACGATTCGCCGGCCGAGTTGGCGGACAACGCCGGGACGGCGACGGTCGAAGTCACGGCCGACTGAGCCGCACCGAGATGGCGCCCTGATTGTCGGCCAGCGAGTTCCAGGCATCCAGGCAGCGAAGGTAGAGCTTTCCGGCCCCAGGGGCCTTGAACGTGCCGCGGCTGCCCAGCTCGAAAGGCTCGCCGAGTCGGTATTGGTCGAGCACGACGCCGACCAACCGGCCTTGCCGCTCTCGATCGCCGTCGGCCGAAAGGGCCTCGCCGCCGTCGCCGAGCGTCCAATTGCCGGTCGCCGCATAAGCGATTTCCTCGCCGGCGCGGACCTTCAGGCCCGATGCCTGGTAACCTCGGGCGGCGCGGATGTTCGCGACGACCGCCGCTCGCTCGGCGGCCGAGACCGAAGGCTTGTTCCAATCCCAGACGCACAGATCGACGCGATAGCCTTGCTCGACGTGCTTGAGAAACAAGTCGTATTCGAAGCAAATCTCCCGCTCCATCGGACCGAACGCCTGCTCGAAGGTCGCTTCGCGGCCCGTCAGGTAGCCCTGGCCCAAGGCCCGGAAGCGGTCGGCGTAATTCGGGTTTTCGCAGAGCATGTGGCACAAGGCCCAACTCCACAGATACGATTCGCGCGCGGTCTTCACGTCGGCGGCGTGTTCCGGCAACCAAGCTTCCAGCGGCACGTTTTTGGGCTGCCCGGTGTGGCCCGGTGAGCTCTGCAACGATTCGTGCTTGACGAGCAAACTATCGACCGATTTGGACAGCGCTCCGGTAAACTGCCCCTTGTTGACGATCTCGTGCAGCGTGCGGGGTTTGCCTTGCTTCAGGCTGGCCAGGGTTTCGGCCGGCAATCGCACGTCGCGCTCGCCGCGGCGGCGATAATACGCCATATCGGCCATGCCCTCGCGATACCAGTCGGGACCGCAGGCGCCGAACGCCAACGTGCAATAGGCATGCACCGATTCGTGCTCGGCGATGCCAGGCCGGTCGCAAACATAGACCTCAGGCCGGCGCGTCAGCCGTTTTCCGGTCCGCTGCGAGTGGACCACGGTCGCCCCGCCAATGCCGCCCACCAGCACGCGCGCCAGCGGATGAGGCAGGGCCGAGTCGGGCCAGACGGCCAGATCCTTCACGACGTAACACTCGATGGGCGCCCGGCAGGGCCGCCCCCAATATTTGACCACCACCGCCAGCGTCGCTTCCAATCGTTCCAACAGCGCTGCGGCCTCCGCCGATGCCAGATCGGTATGCACCAGAAA
>DATNEC010000356.1:0-2787 GCA_035606815.1 Pirellulales bacterium | reverse complement strand
TGCTCGTCTTCCACGAGTTGGCGAATGGGCTCGCGCGCGTAGAAGACCAGACTTGGACGATAGTAACCGCAGGCGCGAATCGCGGGCGTCTCGCCGGTTGCATGCCGATGAACGAGCTCCGCGAACCGCGCGCTCGTTTGATGCCGGCCCACCGCTACCGCCGCCCCCCCGAACAACGACAGGGGAAAGGCGACCGCCGCGGCGCCGAAGGCGATGGCGGCCTTGTGCGACTCTCCCCGTTCGCTAAACCGCCAGCAGGCGGCCGCGGCCGCGATCAGAGGAACGCCCGCCAACCCCAGCGTCCAGTTCCAGTTCGCGTCGAGAAAATATCTGGCCGCCAGCGGCAAGCCGACGGCGATCCCGACGCCGACCAAGCCGAGCGTGATCCACGTCCGGCGCAATTTGCGGGCCAGAGAAGCTGCGTGCGGCTGCGAGAGCCAGGCTTCGATCCAAACCGCGGCGAGCAGCGCCAGGGCCGGATAGGCCGGCACGATGTAGTTCGGCAGCTTCGTCGCCGCCAACGAGAAAAAACCGAGATAGACGGCCGCCCAACAAGCGAGAAAGAGGTGGCCCAGCCGCCGTTCTTCGCCCGCAGCGAGACGCGCTTTGAGTTGCCCCAAGACCGGGGCGGCGAACAGCGACCAGGGAAAAAGACCGATCGCAATCGCAATCAGGTAATAAAAGATCGGCCCGCGATGGTGTTCCATCGGGTGCAAAAAGCGGCCGAGATTGTGGACTCCGAGAAAGCCGGTCAACCATTGGCCGCCGGTTTTCGCGCCGACGGCCGAATACCAAGGACCGGCGACCGCGGCGACCGCGGCGATCGCCGTCAGCGGGCGCAGGCTCCAAACGGTTTTGAGAAAATGCCCAGGGGCGAACGTGCGTCGGAAAAATGAGCAGATCTCGCCAAGCCGCGATTTCCATGAGTCGCCCACTGCGCCGGCTTGGGTTTCGCCCGCGGGCCGCGGCGCCTTGGCGATCAGCAAGAACAGCCCCGTCGTCGCCGTCGGCAACAGGCACCCGATCGGGCCTTTGGCCAGCACGGCAAAGCCCATCGCCGCATAGCTGGCGGCGAACGTCGGCCAGCCAGGCATTCGACTGAGCGGCGCGCCGGAAGGCGGGGTGGCGCCGCAGGCGAACGCCAGCATCGCCAACGTGGAAAAGAACGACAGCAGCGTGTCGGGGGTCGCCGCGCGGGCTACCACGTCGAATCCCAGGCTAGTCGCCAGGATGACCCCGGCCCAAACGCCGACCGCAGGCGAGAACAGCTTTCGCCCAAGCCGCCAGACGAGCAGCACGCCGCCAAAAGCGAAAAGGGCCGACCCCAAACGTGCGGCCCACTCGTTCACGCCGAGCGTCTTGTAGGCCGCCAGCATGACCCAGTACGTCAGCACGGGCTTGTCGGGGAGCATCTGCCCGTTGAAGTAGGGCACGATCCACTCGCCGCGCTCGAGCATTTCTTGGGCGGCGCCGGCGAAGATCGGTTCGTCTTCGTCCCAGAGTTGCGGCACGCCCAAGTTGGTCAGGAAGACGATACTGCTGACCGCCGTCAGAAGCACGAACTGCCGCATCGCTAGCGCCATCCTTGGCTGATCGGTCAAACCGCTGGAGATGAAATGGATCTGGCCGACGCATCGGCGCGCGAAGCGATGCCTCGCGCCTCGAAAGCGACTGTAGAACAAACTAGCACCCTTCAACAAGGGCAGGTTTTCGATCGACAGAGCCGATCCCTTGCAGAAAAGCACTTGTTCGGGAAGGCGCTAAAATTCGACGGTAAAGCCAAAAAATCAATGAACGCCCCCCCGAAAGCCATGCCAGATGCTTTCTGAAAAGTAATAAAATTGCGAGATGAAATTTTCCTGAATCACCGCGAGTTGCCTGGCGTCGTTCAGGCAAGCGACTCCGGCGGCGGCCGGCAGCCTCGTTCGAGCGCTCGGCCGTGGAATCCGCGGCGCTGCGCCTCGATAAAATCAAACAGCGCGCCTACCGACTCCAACGGCAGTTCCGACTGTTGGAGGATCTCGAACGCCCGAGGCAGATCGATCTTTTCGCGATAGACGAGACGGTGGGCTTTGACCAGCGCCCGGATCGCGCCCTCGGAGAAGCCGCGTCGATTCAGCCCCACGAGATTGACGCAGCGCGGCCGCGGCGGAAGCCCCTCGACGATCATGAACGGCGGAACGTCTTGTCGGACGCGGCACAAAATGCTGACGAACGCGTGTTGCCCGATCGATGCCTTGGGCCGAACGACGACGCCGCCCGAGAGGAACGCATGGTTTTGGACATGCGCTTGCGAGCCGATCTTCGAGGCGTTGGCGATCAGAATATGATTATCCAGCCGGCAACCACTCCCGACGTGCGTGCAGGCCATCAGGTAATTGTGGTCTCCGATGGAGGTGACCTGGTCCGAGAGCGGACCCCCGCCCTGGACGGTCACGGACTCGCGGAACACATTGTTGGCTCCGATGACGACGGCGCCGGCGTGCCGCGACCGCCGACCCATCACGACGCCGGAATGCAGGTGATTGTGCGCGCCGAGCGTGACCTTGCCCCTTAGGGTGACGTGGCTTTCCAGCACTGTGCCGGCGCCGATGCGCACTCGGGGGCCGATGCTGCAATAGGGACCGATCGTCGCTCCGGCATCGATCTGGGCGCGGGGGTCGATGCCGACTGCGCGGATGCCGTGCTGCGTCATGCTCTATCCTGCGCCGCTTTGCGGCCTACGATCCTGAACCGTTCGCCGACATGCACCACGGCGAGAGTGGCCCATCATGGCGAGTCAGATGC
>DATNEC010000586.1:0-6640 GCA_035606815.1 Pirellulales bacterium | reverse complement strand
GGTAAATCGGCGAATCCCTTGGCCCCGGCCGCGCGAGATCTTGTCAAAGTCGGTTCGCGGCGGTGGTTTTTGCAGCTCGGTATGGCGGGCATGGCCGGGCTTTCGCTGCCCGACGTGCTGCGGCTCAAATCCTTGGCGGCGGGAGGCGCGACGTCCCAAGACAAGCGGGCGGTGATCTTGATATGGCTTTCGGGCGGTCCTAGCCATCTCGACATGTGGGATCCCAAGCCCCAGGCGCCCGCCGAAATTCGCGGCCCCTACCAAACCATTCCCACGAGCGTTCCGGGGATCGAGGTTTGCGAGCATCTGCCGCTGCAAGCGAAGCTGATGCACAAGATGTCGATCATCCGCTCGGTCGATTGCTCGGCCAGCAACCATACCCCGATCACGATGCAAGCCGGCAACGCCCTGGCGCGTCGCACCGACGACGGCAACGACGGCGGCGGGTATCCATCGATGGGTTCGGTCGTGGCCAAATTTTGCGGCGCCAACGACCCGCGGATGCCGGCCTTCGTCGGCTTGGCCGATTCGTGGAAGGCCGATGTCTGGGGCGCCGGGCACATGGGACAGGATTTCGAGCCGGTCAAGGGAGGCGAATTGGGCGGCCGATTGGCGCTGCCCGAGGGAGTGAACGCTCCGCGGTTGGCCAACCGCGAAGAGCTGCGCCGCCAGTTCGATCGCCTGGGCCGTTCGCTCGACCGGCAAGCGTCGATCTCGCAACTCGATCGTTTTCAGCAAATGGCGTTCGACATGGTCGCTTCCGAGCGAGTGAAAGACGCCTTCGACATCTCGAAGGAGAGCGACGCCACGCGCGACGCCTACGGCCGCATCAGCGTGGGCGAAAAGGCGCTTTTGGCGCGGCGGCTCGTCGAGGCGGGAGTGACCTTCGTCACGGTCAGCGGACGCTGGGGCTACTTCGACCATCACGGCGACAATGTTCCGCCGTGGGGCGGCATCGTCAAAGGGCTCACGCCGATCCTGCCGACGATCGACCAGGCCATGAGCGCCTTGATCGCCGATTTGGAGGCGCGCGGCCTGCTCGACTCGACCTTGGTGCTGATGATGGGCGAATTCGGGCGCACCCCGATGCTTTCCGCCGATGGCGGCCGCGGGCATTGGACAAATTGCATGTCGATGTTGGTCGCGGGGGGCGGAATGCCTTGCGGACAGGCGATCGGCGCCACCGACAGCAAGGGTTACACGGTGCGAGACGCCCGCGTGACGCCTTCGGACCTGGCGGCCACCGTGTTCCGCCACCTGCGGATCGACTTGAACGGAGCGTGGATCAACCCGGCCGGGCGGCCGATTCCGATCGTCACGGAAGGCGGCCGGCCGATTCCCGAGTTGAGCTAGCGCGGCGGTGGACACGAGGCCCAGGGTGCGCTGCGCGACCCTGGGCTTTGAGATTCCGCACCTTTGGCGCCAATGGCTATCGAGCGGCGCGAGCTTCTCCTGACTCCCTCACTCCTCACTTGCTCGTTTCAGCGTCTTCCAGGTATTCATCCACGATCCGCTCCAGCACCGACAGCGGCACGGCCCCGCCGGCCAAGACGATGTCGTGAAACTGCCGGACATCGAAGCGATCGCCCAGTTTTTGCTCGGCCTTGCCGCGCAGCTCGCGGAACTTCAACTCGCCGGTCTTGTAGGCCAACGCCTGGCCGGGCCAGGCGATGTAGCGATCGACTTCGTTGACGATGTTCAGCTTGGTCAACGCGGTGTTGGCGCCCATGAATTCGATCGCCCGCTCGCGCGTCCAGCCCAAGGAGTGCATGCCGGTATCGACGACCAGCCGGCAGGCCCGCCACATCTCGTAACTTAGCCGGCCGAAATTGCTGTACGGATCCTCGTAAAAGCCGACTTCCAATCCTAGCCGTTCGGCATACAGGCCCCAGCCTTCGACGAAGGCCGTGAACCCGGCGAAGCGTTGGAAATTCGGCAGGTCTTCCAGCTCTTGCTGGAGGGCGATTTGCAGATGATGGCCGGGTACGGCTTCGTGCAGCGAAAGCGCCTCGATTTCGTACAGGGGCCGGCTCTTGAGATTGTAGGTGTTCACGTAGTAAAAGCCGGCCAGAGAACCGTCACCCGCGGGCGGCTGATAATAGGCCGTCGTCGTGCTCGGCGCGATGTAGGCCGGAATCTCGCGAATGCCGTAGGGCGCGCGCGGCAAGGTTCCGAACAGCTTGGGCAATTGCCCGTCCATCTTTTTGAGCACCAGCGCGACTTCTTTCAAGAGTTGCTCGGGCGTATCGACGTAGAAGCGAGGATCGCTGCGCAAGAACTCGACGAAGGCGGGAAAGTCTCCCTCGAAGCCGGCGCCGCGAATCACGGCGTCCATTTCCTTGCGAATGCGGGCGACCTCGGCCAGGCCCGTCGCGTGGACCTGTTCGGGAGTCAGATCGAGCGTCGTGAATTGCCGGACGCGATGGCGGTAGAATTCGCGGCCATTCGGCAGCGCCGAGGCGGCGATCTGGCCGCGCGCATGCGGCACGTACTCGCCGTGCATGAATTCCAAAAAGCGGCGATAGCCCGGCACGACGCTCGCGGCGATCGCCTCGCGAGCGGCCAGGGCCAGTCGCGCGCGCTCGGCCTCGGCCATCGATTCGGGGAATTTCTTGAATGGCTGGTAGAGCAGGCTTTGGACGGGATCGTCGACGATTTGTGCTTCGATCGGCCGCTGATAGCCTTCCAACGCGACGGCCGGCAACACCAGCCCGGCCTTGATTCCGGCCCGCATCAGTTCGATATGATCGGCCGCGTATTGGGCGAACGCCTTTAACCGGCTGATGAAGTTTTCATAATCTTCAGGCTTGCGAAACTGCAAGTTCTTGGCCAGTTCCGGAAACTCGACATGAAATCCGGAGCGGTTGGTGATCGGCATCAGGTAGGCTTGGAACTCGTATTCGGCGATCTGATCGCGGCGGAGGCGGTCGAAGACCTCGTAGCTCGTTCGGTCGCGGGCGCCGAGTTTCTGGCGATCGATGCGGGCCAAGCGCTCGACGAATTCCCGCTCTTTTTTCAGCCTGCGTTGGAAGTCGGCGACCCTCACGCGGGGCAGCCGGTCGTCGTAGCGGCGGTCGCCTGTTTGAGTTGCGAAGAGCGGATCTTCGCGAAGATCGAATTGCCAGGCTTCGTCGAACAGTTGCCGGAGTTGCTCTTCGGCGGCGGTTCCGCCGCGCAAGGGCGCCGCCGGCGCCAGGACCGAAACCAAGAGGCCGAAAGCCATGCAACAGCGGTTCAATGCGGAATCCTCCCAAAGCAAGCAGCCCGGCGACCGCTGCTAGCCTAGTAGCTTCGCGAGGTTCGGGCAACTGGCCTTGAATCCGGCAAGGGCTTGGCCCAGGGCAAAGACGGGCCGCCGAATGTTTCGGTCCCTCTCGCGGCGCGGGCCGCGGCGGAGTATAATCGCCGCATTCGACTTAGCGCGAGGGCCTGAAACGGGCCGTTGCGCTAGACCCACGCTTGGCGCCGCCGGGAACTCGGCGCCGAAAGCGAGAACAGAGGAGCACGGCGCTTGAGATCAAGCAAGTCTACGACGATGCTGGATTACCATCTGGTATCCGGTTTCGAAAAACTGCGGCAGAAACTCAATTCTCCGAAATTCGCCGATCGCTTGGACAAGCCGTTGGCCTTCTGGGCGCTGCCCAACGACCGCCACCTGCCGATGGCCCTCGTGGGCCGCAGCTTGCAGGAACTGCTGGCGAGTCCCTTTGACGAACTATACAGCACGCCGGGCATCGGCCCGAAAAAGATCAGCACGCTGTTGAATCTGCTCAACCGCGCGGCCCAGCCTTTGCCGCCCGGCGCCATTGCTTCGCCTCTCGAAGAAGCTTCCGACGAGGAAGCCGCGACGCCCGGCAGGCACGAAACGAGCGGCGGCGCCGTGGACGTGCGGAATGTTTCCGAGGCGTTGTGGATCACCTGGCGCGACGTGGTGCGCGATTATGGTTTGGGCGCCGAAACGCTGGGAAGATTCACGCCGAGCCTCGATCGGCTGCCTCGCGTGTTGTGGACGACGCCGCTGGAGATGTACCTGAAGTTGACTTTGGCGGACATTCGCGGTTTGAAGACGCACGGCGAAAAACGCGTGCGCGCCGTCCTTGAAGTCTTCGGCGCTTTGCATCAGATCATCTCGCACTTGGGCGCGCATGGGAGCCTGGCGGTGCGGATCGTCCCCAAAACGGTGGCCGCCGTCGAATCCTGGGTCTCTTCGGCGCTGCTGAGGCCGGCCGCGCCCGAGCGCGACGAAATCGACGAAAAGCTAATCGCCCCGTTGATCGACCAAGTGCGGGTCGACGGCGGAGAGCAGATCGCAGCGCTGCTCGAAGGGCGGCTCAAGTCGCGGTCCTTCAACGTTCAGCACGTCGCTCGGCGCCTGGGACTGACCCGCGCGCGGGTTTATGAATTGCTGGGCGATGTGCCCACGATCGTCGCCGTCCGCTGGCCGGAGGGCAAGCTGCTGTTCGGGGCGCTGCGAGAGTACATGGACCGGCAGCAGCTCTCCGCCGAACAGCGCGCGTTGCTGGACGCCGTGACCTCGGCCTTTTTCGCGCGAGGCGCCGATCAGTTTCTGCCGCCCGACGTGCCGCCGCAAAACGGCAGCCGCGAAAACGGGTAGAGGCGTTCGCCTTTCGTTTTGCCGCATTTCTAGCAGCCCGCTTGCTCGATCATCTCCCGATAATGCCGGACCAATCCTGCCGCGGCTTGCCGGATGTCGAAGCAAACTTCGGCCCGGCGGCGCGCGGCCACGCCGAGGCGCACTCGCTCTTGTGGATTCGCCGCGAGTTCGGCGATCGCCGCGGCCAGGGCTTCCTCGTCGCCGGCCGGGACGAGCCTCGCGGCGGAGTCGGCCGACGGAAAGATTTCGCGAGTCCCGCCGACGTCGGTCGCGATGCAGGCCATCCCCGACGCGGCCGCTTCGAGCAACACGCGGCCTAACGGTTCTTGGCGCGACGGATGAACGAGGATCGTCAGCTCCGGCAGGAGATCGGCGATGGTTTCCAACGTGCCGAGAAAATGGACCCGTTCGCTCATCCCGGCGGCGGCGAACGTCTGCCCTAGCGCGGCCTCGTATTCGACGGCTTCGGCCTTTCGAGAATAGCGGGCGCCGACGAGAACCCAATGCACCCGCGGCAACCGCTCTCCCAGGCTCGCTGCCGCACGGGCCAGTACGTCGTGCCCTTTGCGCATCACCAGTTGTCCGATCGAGCCGACCAACAGCGCGTCTGCCGGCAATCCGAGCCGCGCGTGCAGCCAGCCGGTTGGCGCGCGAGGGTGGAACGCTTGCAAGTCGACGCCGTTATACAGCACGTGCAGTTTTTGGACGGCCGACCCCTGCGCCGCGTGAAAATCGCGAGTCGCAAGCGAAACGGCCAACAGCCGTGCGTGGCGATTCAAATCGGCGACCGCCGCCGCGCTGAGTTTGATGATGTCGCGAAGATGCGAAAGCCCCGGCAGCCGCAAACCGGCCGCGACCGGCCCCGACAAGCGGCCCATCGCCAGGCTGTTGGCGTGCAGTAAATCCGGCTTGATGTCGCAGAGTCTTTCGGCCAATCGCTCGCGCAATTCGGGCTGCGGGCCTTTTCGCCCGGAACTGTCGAAGGTCTCGAAAGGAACGATCTCGACGTTTTCAAGGTGCAACCTTTCGGCCAAGGGACCGGCCGCGGGCGCCAGCGCCACGGCTTCCACGCCCGCCGATCGCAAATAAGGCAGCGTGGCCAGCAGCGAATACTCGCCGCCGTGCAGCGTCGGGTACTCGAAGAGCCAGGCGACGCGCATGGGAAAGTCGCAAGTCGGAATGCAGAAATCAGGACGTTTGCGCGACGCCGGCCGCTCCTATCTCCTGACTCCTCACTCCTATCTTCTCACTCCTCACAATAACCCATACTCCGTCAGCGTGCCGCGCAGCTTCTGCTCTTCGGCCGCCGAAAGCGGAGTCATGGGCAATCGCAAGTCGCCAGTGTCGCGGCCCAGCAGCTTCATGGCGGCCTTGACCGGGATCGGGTTGGTCGATAGGCCGAGCATGTCGCGGCAGAGGGGAAATAGCTTGCGGTGCCACGTCCGGGCCTCGGCCAGCTTGCCCGCCTCGAACGCATTGAGCAGCGCGAGCATGTCGCGCGGCACGATGTTGCCGACGACCGAGATCACCCCCCGGCCGCCGATCGCCAGCAATGGCAGCGTCAGGCTGTCGTCTCCGCTGAGCACCGTCAGGTTCGTCAGGGCGAGGGTTTGCGAGGCCTGGTCCATCGAGCCTGTGGCTTCTTTGACCATCGCGATATTCGGCAGCTCCGCCATCCGGGCGATCGTCTCAGGCTCGATGTTTTTGCCCGTCCGCCCCGGGATGTTGTAGACGCAAATCGGGATATCGACCGCCTCGGCCAGGGCCTTGAAGTGCTGATAAAAGCCCTCCTGGGTCGGCTTGTTGTAGTACGGCGCGACGACCAGCGCGGCGTCGGCGCCCGCCTTGGCGGCCCACTTGGTCAGCCGCAGCGCCTCGCGCGTGCTGTTCGAACCCGTGCCGGGCATGACCTTGACGCGGCCGGCCGAGAACTCGACGACCGAGGCGATCAGCCGTTCATGCTCTTCGTGCGACAGCGTCGGCGATTCGCCGGTCGTGCCGACCGGGCAGAGGCCGTGCGTCCCA
>DATNEC010000339.1:0-6041 GCA_035606815.1 Pirellulales bacterium | reverse complement strand
GGGGCTGGAACGGGCGAAAATCATGATTTATACGCCTCGTCCGAGATATAAATCGTCAGGCGCCGCGAATCGTGCTCCCGCCCGGCAAATTACGTTCTTTCGCCGCGGCCGCCGCGGCGACGGTTTTTATAATTCGGCTCCAAAATGGCCCGCGGGCGCCCCATAATAAGCTCTGAAAAGCCCCTTTTTCACGCGCCGCGGCGAACCGCCTTGCGGCAAATGCCTGGAATTCTCGGCAAACGTCGCAGCGGAGCGGCCGCCGAAATGAAAAAACTCGCGGCGATATAAATAGATCGGCGGAAATATAAATCACGCGAGGGCCGTTTTGGGTCATGCGGAGCCGGCGCCGCCCGCCGTGACGGACCAGAGGCGCGACGGATACGGGTTGCCGCAAGAGGCCGGGCCGCTTTATAATCGCGGACTTGGGACCGGCTTAGGCGCGGCAGCGCGTGATTTTCGCCCTTTCATGAGGTAACACAACGTGGCATCCGGCAAATACCTGTTTACCAGCGAATCCGTCAGCATGGGACACCCCGACAAGTTGTCGGACCAGATTTCCGACGGCGTGCTGGATGCCTTGCTCGCGCAAGATCCCTTCAGCCGCGTGGCCTGCGAAACGATGGTCACCACGGGCGTCGCCATCGTGGCGGGCGAGATCACGACCAAGGCCAACGTCGACTATGCCGACATCGTGCGAAAAGTGATCCGCGACGTGGGCTATACCGACGACCAAATGGGCATCTGCGCCGATACCTGCGCCGTGATGATTCTGATCGGCAAGCAAAGCCCCGACATCGCCCAGGGCGTGAACGAAAATTCCACCGCCGGCAAGGACATCGGCGCCGGCGACCAGGGGTTGATGTTCGGCTACGCCTCGAACGACACGCCCGAACTGATGCCGCTGCCCATCGCCTTGGCCCACCGGATCACGAACGGCCTGACCGCCGCGCGGCAGCAAGGCCAGATCAAGTGGCTGCGTCCGGATAGCAAGAGCCAGGTGACGGTCGAATACGACGGCGCCAAGCCGGTGCGGATCGATACGGTGGTCGTTTCCACCCAACACTCGCCGGAGGTGGGCCACGAGGAGATTCGCCGCACGGTCATCAACCAGATCATCAAGCCGTTGTTGCCGGCCGAACTGGTTTCGAGCGAGATTACCTACCATATCAATCCGACGGGCCGCTTCGTCGTCGGCGGGCCGCAGGGCGACTGCGGATTGACCGGCCGCAAGATCATCGTCGACACCTATGGCGGCTGGGGCCGGCACGGCGGCGGCGCGTTCAGCGGCAAGGATCCGACCAAGGTCGATCGCAGCGCGGCTTACATGGCCCGCCACATCGCCAAGAACATCGTGGCCGCCGAGTTGGCCGATCGCTGCGAGGTGCAACTGGCCTATGCCATCGGCGTCTCCCAGCCGGTTAGCGTGCATGTCGACACCGAAGGCACGGGCAAGATCGACGACGGGCGGATCTGCGAGCTGGTGAAGGAGCTCTTCCCGCTCACGCCCAGCGGCATCATCAAGTATCTGGATCTGCGCCGGCCGATCTATCGGCTAACCGCCGCCGGCGGGCACTTCGGCCGCAGCGAACCGCAGTTCACTTGGGAAAGCACGCATCGCGCCGCGGAATTGGCGGACGCAGTCGGGGTGACGGCGGGGAGTAGAGGGTAGGGATTAGGGGGCAGGGGAGTGGGGAGTAGAAAAGTAGGGGAAACGCCGCAATGCCCGTCTTGGCCGCCGGGCCGCCTTTTGTTCGCCCTCGGTTGGCGCTCGCGGGCCGCCACATGGCCCAAGGAGCGGCGCTCGTCTTGTGCCTCTTGCTTTCGATCGCGGCGCTGTTCGTCGCCCAGCGCCGCGCGGCCGGCGCGCTGGCTGCGCCGCTTGCGCCGTGGACGGTCCTTTTGACGGCGACCATCGCAGCCGGATTTGCAGTCGCCATTCGATGGCTCGCCCGGCAATCCGCATCTTGGGCCGATCGCGCGATGCGCTGGATGCCGACCGCGGCGCTGGCGCTGCTCGGCGCCAGCCTCTGGCTGCCCGGCACGAATCTATGGGCGATGGCCGGTTTTTGGGCGATCGTGATCGCCGAGGAGAGTTGGCTGCGCGGCGCCGCGCCACCTCGCTGGAGCGCTCGAAAGCCATCCGTCGAAGCGGTTGCCGTCCCCGCGCGGGAGACGGCGCCGGTCGAATCGCTCGCGCCGCCTCCTTCGCCACAGGAGATTCTCGCGGAAGCCGAACAAGCCATCTCGGAGCTCTCCGAAGCCGCCCCGCCCTCGCATCCGAAACTCGCCGGCCCGCACTACGCGCCGCCGCGACCGTCGCCCCCGTCGATGCGCGACCCGCCGCACGCCGAACCTTCGGCCCCGCATTTCGGGTTGCCGAACAAGGCGGGCGAGGAGGCCGCGGCGGGCGAAGAACCAGAAGAACAACTCGTGCAGCAGTTGACGCGGGCGAAGGCCGCCGATGGCGCCGACGTGTTGCGAGGTTCGTTGTACGCCGCCTTTCCGAGCGGCGGCCGCGCCGTGAGCATTCACGTCGCTTTTTGTCCGCCGTTCGAGGAGCGTCCGCGGATCGAGTTCCGTCAAACCGGCGGCCCGGCCGCCCGGATCAAGCTCGCCCAATTGTTGGCGTTCGGCGCCCGCTTCGACATCAAGCTCCCCACGCCTGCACAAGGCGACGAAACCATCGCACTCGACATCTCCGCCTCGTTCCCCTAACCGCCAACCGCCCCAAGCACCAACCGCCCCTATGCGACAAACCTGGACCTTCCACTCCGCCGGCCAGCTCGTGTTCGGCCCCGGCGCCGCTGACCAACTGGGCGAACTCGCCGGCCGGATGAGGCTCAAGCGGCTGCTGATCGTCACCGATCGCTCGCTCGTCGCCGCGGGACTGTTGAAGCCGGTGCAGGGACCGTTGGCCGCCGCCGGCATTTCCTTCGAAGTCTTCGATGGCGGCGAGCCGGAGCCTTCGCTCGACGTGGTCGAGCGCTGCTTGGCGCAGGCCCGGCCTTTCAAGTCCGACGGGCTGTTGGGCCTGGGTGGAGGCAGCAACATGGACCTGGCGAAGATTGCGGCGGTCGTGTTGACGCACGGCGGCGCGGCGAACGACTATTTCGGCGAAGACCGCGTGCCGGGGCCGGTGTTGCCGCTTATCTGCGTGCCGACGACGGCCGGCACCGGCAGCGAAGTGACGGCCGCCTCGGTGCTGACCGACAAAGCCAACCAGATCAAAGTCGGCGTGCTGAGCAATTATCTGCGGCCGCAATTGGCGGTGGTCGATCCGCTGCTGACGGTGAGCTGCCCGCGAACGGTGACGGCCGACAGCGGCATCGACGCCTTGACGCACGCGATCGAGGCCTACACGGCGATCGACAACGAGCATTTTCCTTTGCCGCCCGGCGAGCGCAGCGTGTACCAAGGCAGGCATCCGCTGGCGGATTGCCTGGCCGAAAAGGCGATCGAGCTGATCGGCCGTCACCTGCCGCGGGCGGTCGAATCGCCCGGCGACCTGGCGGCGCGCGAGAACATGGCATTGGCGGCGACGTTGGCCGGGCTGGCCTTCTCCAATGTCGGCGTCGCGCTGGTGCATGCGATGGAATATCCCGTCGGCGGCGCCACGCATTGCTCGCACGGCGCGGGCAACGGCTTGCTGCTGCCGTTCGTGATGCGGTTCAACCTGCCGGCCCGACTTCCGCACTTCGCCCGCATCGCCCGGCTGTTGGGCGAAGACACGACCGGCCTCGGCGAGTCGGATGCCGCACTGCGGGCCGTGACCGCCGTCGAACGCTTGAAAGCGGCGATCGGCATTCCCGCCCGTTTGCGCGATCTGGGCGTGACGCGCGAGCAGTTGCCGCTGTTCGCCGAAAAGACGCTCGGCATCAAGCGAATTCTGCGCGTTAATCCGCGGCCCGTGACGGCCGACGACGTGTTGGGCATTTTCGAGGAGGCGCTGTAAACGGGACTGGCCGGACGTTTCTTCGCTCATCCACGGCCGGAAGGCGGCCGTGCCATGTTGCGCTGCAACCGGAATCACTGCAATGACTTGCCGCGGGGCGAACATTTTTTCCGCCAATCGCGTAGAATAAGTTGATGGCGCCGCTATTCAAACTTTTGGCGTGGGCGAACGTGGTGGCAATGGCATTGCCGCTTGGTTGGTGCTGCGCGGCCCCTGTAGCGATGCACGCATTGCGGGACGGCCAGGATGCGGCGACGGCATCTTGCCCGAATTGCCATCCGAACAGCGCGCCCATTCCAGAGCGGGCGCCATCGACTCCGGCCTCGCCCGACGATTGTCCTTGTTGCCAGGTGCGGGCGAAGACATCGGCCGATTCCCAGGCGCTCGCTCCGATCGGCGATCTATGGCTTCCTCTGGCCGCGACGATCGAATGTACGATTCCGGCTGGCGCCGTCGGGCAGCGGTCCGAGACGCTCCGGTCGCCCGGTCCCTCTCTGCAAATTCTCCATTGCATTTGGCGCTGCTAATCCGCGCAAAGCCTTCGCTTTGCGTGAATGAGGTCTAGCGTCATTTCGCGAGCTTGATGAAAGCTCGTCCAATTCTTTGGAGATTTTTATGTTTAACGCATTCGCGAGCGGCTCCGTGCTGCTCATCGGTTTGGCGTTCGGACTGGCGGCCACCGCGCCTAAGCAGGATTGCTGCAAGGCGAAGCAGGCTTGCTGTTCCGACGGAGGAAGCGCCTGTTGCACGGCGACCAAGAAACTCGGCTGTTGCGAACAGGGCCGAAAGTGCTGCGCGGAGCAGAAAGGCTGCTGCTCGACCGCACAAGCCTGTTGCCAGGAGGGCGCCGCTTGCTGCGACGAAAGCAAGTCGTGCTGCGGCGCGGCCGACAAGAAGGCGACTGGCCCAGCGGACAAGGGCTAACGCCGTTTCGAACGGTCCATGAGTTTCTCGCCCTGGGCGGTTTCGGCCGCCCGGGGTTTTTTATTCCTTCCTCGGCGGCGCCGGAACCGAAAGTCCTGGTGGCGAAGCTCGACGCCCGCACTACAATCGGTGAACTCGGCGCCGGGCAAATAGACTTGCATTGGCGCCGCGCAAGACATGCAATCCGCGAACACAAGTCTGTTTTTGACGAGGACTCTCGATTGATCACGAAGATCACCGGCAAACTGCTCGCGCTAGGCGATGATTTCGCCACGCTCGGCGTCGATGCTTTCGAATATGAAGTGCGGATTCCCGAATTCACTCGGCGGCAATTGCAGCAGCAGTTGGGCCACCCTGTCAGCCTGCACACGATCGACTACATGGAAGGCAATCCGGCGCAGGGCCGCTTGACCCCGCGATTGATCGGATTTTTGAGCGAGATCGAGCGCGAGTTCTTCGAGCTGATCTGTTCGGTCGACGGCGTCGGTGTAAAAAAAGCACTGCGGGCGATGGTCCGCCCGGTCTCGGAAGTGGCCACGGCCATCGAAGAGCAAGATGCCAAAGTCTTGTCGAGTTTGCCGGGCGTCGGCGCGGCGCTGGCCGAGAGGATCATCGCCAAGCTGCGCCGCAAGGTGCCGAAGTTCGCGCTGATGGTCGCCCGCGACCAACCGACGGCGGCCCAGGTCGAGCGCGACGTGGTGGATGAAACCTTCGAGGTTTTGCGGTCGCTCGGCCATAGCGAAAGCGAGGCCCGCCGGCTGCTGGATGCCGCGCTGAAGGCCAAGAAAAAGTACCCTGACGTCGAATCCCTATTGCAAGCCGTTTATCAGACCCGCCACGCGGAATAGATCATGACCACCGCAGCCGGCCCGCGGCCCGCGAATTTCAACGCCACCAAGCTGGCGACGGCGCCGATCGGGCCGCGCGGCAGAGCGTGCGAATCGTGCGGGGCGCCGGTCGAGGTGGGCAATCGCTTCTGCAATGCTTGCGGGGCGCCCCAAGCGGGCGCCGCGCCCGACGAGCCGGTCGTGGCGCAACTCGCGCAGCGCCGCTTTCATTGCCAGACGTGCGGGGCGGAAACGGCCGTGCCCGAAGATACGCGCAGCTTCACTTGTCCATTCTGCGATTCGAACTACGTCGTCGAACTTCCCCCGGCCGAGACGGG
>DATNEC010000313.1:0-9550 GCA_035606815.1 Pirellulales bacterium | reverse complement strand
GAAAAATCCGACGCTCGCTACGTGCTCGGCCTGTGCCAAGCCGGGCTGAAACAGCCGGCCGAGGCCGCCGCCACATTTCAGGCGTTGTTGAAGGACGACCCGCAATACGTCGGCGCCGACAAGACCCTGTACGAGCTGGCCTGGGCGTACAAATCACTCAACCAGCCCCAAGAGGCGTCGCAGACCTTCGCGCGGCTGGCCCGAGAATATCCGGCGAGCCCCTTGGCGAGCGAAAGCTTGTATCACGTCGCCGAGCAGGCCTACGGCCAAGACGATTTCAAGCAGGCGGCGACGAACTATTACGAAGCGATGCAAAAGGCGGGCAAGTCCGATCTCGGCGAGAAGGCCGCGCACAAGCTCGGCTGGGCCTACTTCCGCCAAAACCTGTTCGACAAGGCGCAGCAATCGTTCGCCTACCAGCGAGCGAGCTTTCCGCAAGGCGCCCTGGCCGCCGACGCGGCGTTCATGGAGGCCGAGTCGCTGTTCAAGCAAGGCAAGTACGCCGAGTCGCTGGCGGTCTATGCGCAGGTCAAAAATCCGCCCGGCAAGGATTTCGCCGTGCTCGCCCTGCTGCACGCGGGCCAGGCCGAAGCCAAGTTGAAGCAATGGCCCAAGAGCGTGGCCCTGTTGGAGCAGGCGGCCAAGGAGCATCCCGATTCGGACTATCTGCCCGAGATTCTTTACGAGCAGGCCTGGGCTAGGCAGAATCTCGGCCAGGCCGACCAGGCTTTGCCGCTCTACGAAGAAGTCACGGCCAAGACCGACCGCGAGGTGGCGGCCCGGGCGCGGTTCATGATCGGCGAGATTTATTTCGAGCAGAAGAACCACGGCGAGGCGATCAAGAATTTCTTCAAGGCCGCCTACGCCTACAGTTATCCCGAGTGGCAAGCCAACGCCCACTACGAGGCCGGGCGCTGCTTCGAAGTGCTCGGCAAGAAGGACCAGGCCAAAAAATCGTACCAGGAAGTCGTCGACAAATTCGCCCAGAGCGACAAGGCGCCGCTGGCCAAGCAGCGGCTGGAAGCATTGAAGTAAGCGCGGCGCAAAAAAGGCGAGCGGGGGGCGTCAGCCCCCTGGTTGAATTGGAGCAAGCGTGGAGCGCGGAGCAAGAGAAGGCATGTCGGCGAACGCCGGCGCAAAAAAGGCAAACCTTGTTGGAGAATCGTGGCATGTTCGTCAGTAATGCCGCGCCGCAGGTAAAGGCGGGCGCGGCAGTCACTAACCATTGGCTAATAGTCTTCGCTTGCGTCGCGCTATGCGCGGCGCCAAGCCGCGCTCAACAACAGCAAGAGGAACCGCCGAAACAAGCGGCCGAACAAGCCGTCGAAAGCGACCGCCTGGCCGACGCCGAACGCATGGCCGAAGAGGCGCTCAACGAGCCGAGCGAAAAAGCGGCCGATCCGGCGCCGCCGCCCGCGCCCAAGCTGCCGTCGATGAACCTGCTGGAACTGGCGATCTCCGGCGGCGCCTTGATGGTGCCGATCGCCTTGATGTCGTTCGTGGTGGTGCTGTTCGCCGTCGAGCGCTGGCTGGGCTTGCGGCGCCGCAAGATCATTCCGCCAGGCTTGGCGATAGCGCTCGGCCAACTCGCGGCCCGTCCCGGCGGACTCGATCCGAAGCAAGCCTACAAGCTCTGCCAGCAATTTCCTTCGACGGCGGCCAGCGTGTTTCGCGCCGTGCTATTGAAGGTCGGCCGGCCCCACTCGGAAGTCGAGTTCGCCATGAAGGAGGCCAGCGAGCGCGAAGCCGCCAAGCTCTACAAAAACGTGCGCCCGATCGAATTGGCCGTGACGGTCACGCCGCTGTTGGGCCTGTTGGGCACCGTGCAAGGCATGATCCAGGCGTTTTTCGTCACCGCCAATTCGCCCCACGGCAACATGGGCGAAAAGCTGGCCAACGGCATCTACGTGGCGCTGGTCACGACCTTCGCCGGGCTGACGGTCGCCATTCCCGCCGCGATGCTCGCGCACTACTTCGAAGGCCGCATCCAGTCGCTGTTCCGCGACGTCGACGAATTGCTGCTCGACTTGCTGCCGCAATTGGAGCGCTTCGAAGGCAAGCTTCGCGTGCAGCGGCCGGCGCCCGTCGTGGACGGCGAGCCGAGAGCAGAAGCCCAGCCTGCTGCGACTAGTAAATAATACAGAGTCATTTTTGATTTTGGGTTTTGGATTTTCGATTCAATCCACAATCCAAAATCGGAAATCCAAAATCCGAAATCTCCCCATGCCCGTCGCCATCAAAAAATCGACCGCCCTGGGCAAGCTGAACCTGACGCCGATGATCGACGTCGTGTTTTTGCTGTTGATTTTTTTCCTGGTGGCCACCAAGTTCGAGGAGCAGGAGCGCGAACTGGACGTCGTCTTGCCGCAGGCCAGCGAGGCGATGCCCTTGACGGCCAAACCCAAGGAGCTGTTCGTCAACGTCGACCGCGAAGGGCGATACGTCGTCAACGGCCAGCAGCTCAACGACGCCGCCTTGTTGGACACGCTCCGGCAAGCGGCGGCCAGCAACCCCGGCCGGCAGACCGTCATCATCCGCGCCGACAAGCGGTGCTATTGGCAGTTCGTGGTGAACGTCATGAACCTTTGCAACAAGGCCCGCATCCGCGATTACAGAGTGACGACGGAAGGCGGGAGTGGGAAGGGTGAAGGGTGAACAAGGAACGTTCTTGTCATGGAGATTGTCGAGTATTGGGCCAACATTGAGTACACCACCGACCTTGCTTAACAGCTAAAACCATTTCACTTCCCCCATGCCCTCCTCGCCCCAAAAGCACGATCCCTCTCGCAAGCCGTTGCCGCCGCTGGCCGACTTCGACGATCAGCTTTGGCCGATCAACCTGGTGCTGCTGGTGCTGGCCGGGTGCATCACCGGCATCATCGTCGCCAAAAGCGACTTCCGCACGCCGGTGATTTTCCAAAACGGCTGGTTCCATCTCGCCACGCTCGCCGGCATCGTCGGCGTGTTGCTGTGGGGGATCGTCAAGTTCGGCGCCCGCATGCAGCGGCGCGTGCAGTTGGGCGTGTTCATCAGCTTGCTGGTGCATTGTTGGCTCTGCATGGTGAGCTACAACGTCTACCTGTCGATGGTCGCCCAGCGAGAGCCGGACGCCGCCGAGCAGTTCGAAGAGCCGCAGATCGTGACCTTGCCCGACTACCATCGGCAGGATCCCGAGCACGACGCAATGGCCGACGAGGCGATCGAATCGCCCGTCGAGACGGAACTGCCCGAGGCCGAGACGCAGCCCGTCGAACAGGCCCGGCCCGAGCCGACGCCGATCGAGCGGCCCAGCGAAGTCGAGCCGGCCGCGCCCGAGCGCGAGCCGAGCCCGGTCGAAATGGAGCGCACCGAGCTGACGACGCCGCATCGCAGCGAGCAACTTTCGGGCAAGCGGATCAGCCGCAGCGAATCGCAAACCCGCACGCCGGCCGAGCAGATAGACGCTCCCGCGATCGCCGATGCGCCAAGCCAGCGGCCGGCCATGAACGCCCAGGTCGAAGCGGTCGAGCGGCAGGCGACCCGCGCGAACGTCGAGCGGCGCGAGGCTGCGGCGCCCGCTGCGCAGCCGTCGCCCGACCGCGCCCAGATCGACCAGGCCCAGCTCGATCGGCGGCACGCCCCCGCGCAGCCATCAGCCAGCACGTCGGCCTCGCCGGCGCCGGCGCGGCAGATGGCCGAAGCGCCGAGCGCGATTCCGACCCGCGTCGCTGCGCCGGCCGAGGCGCCGGCCGCCCAGCGTCCGTCGCCGAACGCCTTGGCGCCGGCCGCGATGGACGTCGCCCGGCAGACGCCCAGCCGCGACGTCGCCCGCCCGAACTCTTCGGCGGAGCCGGCCAGCGAAACTCGGCCGGATGTCGCCTCGGCCGCCCCGCGCCGCCAGGAGCGCGCCGCCCAACCGCGGCTCGATCGCATCGCCGCAGCGCGCTCGCGTCAGACGGCCGAGGCGGCGCCCGCTGCGACGGTTCCCCTGGAAACGCGCGCGCCGGGCGAGTCGGCCCCGCTGACGCCATCGATGGCCCCATCGACGGCCGACCTCGCGCGCACGGCCTCGGGCGCCCCCGCGGCGCAGGGCCGGCCCGAGATGGCCGATCCTGCGGCCGGCAAGCCGGCCCGGCCGAGCGTCGAGCCGCTCGCGCCCGCGCGGACCGCCGCCGAGCCTACGGCGACCCCGTCCGCGCCAGCTTCCGCGCCGCAACTCGCCCGCTCTAAATCGGCCGCCACGGCCGATTCAGAATCCGTCGCCGTCGATTCGCCTGCCGCTTCCCAGTCTCAGTCGGCCAACCCGCTCGACTCGCCGGCCCAGCCCGTCGCCACGGGGCTTACCAAAGCCAGCGGCGGGGCGACCGGCGTCACGCGGCAACGAAATTTCGACCGCGAATTGCCGGGCGAAGGGCGCTTGGCCCGCACGCCCTCGGCCGCCGCGCGGCGCGCCGCGGCGTCGCAGCAGACTGAAGCCGGGTCGGCCGCCAGTCCCAGCGAGCCGGCGCGGATCGCCAAGGCCCGCGCGGGAGCGCAGGCGCCTACCGCAGCGCTGCCGGCCGAAGATGTGACCGTCGCCGACGCAGCCGGATCGAGCCGCCCCAGCCGCATCGAAGCCAGTTCCAGCGCCGCGCTCCAGCGGGCCGCCGCCAACGCGCCGCGCGGGCGGATCACCGCCGCGGCCGGCGCCGCGCCGGTCGATCTCTCGACGCCGGAAATCGTCTCGACGATCGGCGAAGGCCGCGCCTCGGGCGGAGGCGAGCCGGCGCTCGGCGACACGCGCGCCCAAGCCCGCATCGCCAAGTCGGCGCCAGCGGGCGCCCCCACAAGCGCCGCGGCCAAGGCCAGCGCCGCCGGCGCGATGGTCCCGGCGCCCGCGACCCCCAGCCGCTCCTCCAGCGGCCCGGCCGGCGATCCTGAAACGCCGGCGGTCGCCGCGCTCGCTCGCGGCCAGCAAGGTCTGCCCGCCGCGCGGCCCACCGCCAATCCGAATTCATCGAATCCGAGCATAGCGTCCGCCGGCAACGTCGGCCCCCGAACCCTGGCCGACCATCCGCCGGGCCAACCTCGCCGGGCCGAAGACGTCCCCGCGGCCGTCAGCGCCGGCGGTGCGACGGGCGGCGGTTTGGCGCGGGCGCAGAGCGCGGCCGTCGCCCCCGGCGGCGCCGAAGTCGTCGAACTCCCCCCGAGCATGGCCGAAGGCGTCGCCGCCGCCTCCGCCGCGGCGCCGGGTCGCGGCCAGCCGGCCGCTCGCGACGGCCCGCAAGAACCGACCATTGCCGGGGCCGCCGACGGCGCCGCCCGCCGGGCCGCTTCTCTGCCCGTGAATAGCGCCCTGCCGGGCGGCGCGGGCGATAGCGCCGCGGCCAGCGGCGTCGGTCCGGCCGCGCCCTCTCTCGGCGGCTCTGCCGCGCCGCGCCGCGCCGATACGGCCCCCGCGGCCAGTTCCGCCCCGGCCTCCGCCTCGGGCGGCGCGTTGTCGAAATCCAACGCCGCAGGCCCGGCGATGCTGGCCGGCGCCGCCGAAGTCGAGGCCTCGGCGATCGACCCCGTCAGCCCTTCGGACGGGCAAGCCGATAGTCCGTCCGACGGCCTCTCCGCCGGCGATCCGCTCGACCGCGCGGCCGATCTGCCCGCGGGCCGTCTGGCGTCGACGGGCGTACCGGTGCGAATTGCGGCCCCTGCCGGCCCCGGCGGATTAAGCTCGCAGCCGGCCGCGGATATCGGGCTGCCCAGCCGCCGCGCCCGGCCCGAAAGCGAGGTCGTGCATACCGCGGCCAGCCGCATCATTCTCGAACGCAGCGGCGGCAAGCTGGCGGCCGACGTCCGCGTGCACGATACGGCGGTGCCCGGCTTGCGGCAGCGCGACCGCGCGATGCGGCAAGAGCTGGCCCGGCAGCGCGGCGGCAGCGAAAGCTCAGAGCGGGCCGTCGAGATGGGCCTCGATTTCCTGGCCCGCCATCAAAACCCCGACGGCAGTTGGAGCCTGCACGATTTCAGCCAGGGCCAGCCCGGCTACCAGGCCGCCGGCTTCGGCCGAATGCAGTCCGACACGGCCGCCACCGGCCTCTCCATGCTGGCCTTCCTGGGCGCCGGCTACACCCACACCGACGGCAAGTACCGCCTGGTCGTCGGCCGCGGCCTGGGCTACCTCGTGGGCAACCAGCGCGAAGACGGCGACTTGTTCCTGCCGCAAGACGCCAAGTCGAACCTCAACGTCTGGCTCTACAGCCACGGCATCGCCTCGATCGCCTTGTGCGAGGCCTACGGCATGACTCGCGACCCGGCCCTGCACGACCCGGCCCAGCGGGCGCTCGACTTCATCGTGGCGGCCCAAAATCCCGGCGAAGGGGGCTGGCGATATTCGCCGCGGCAAGGCAGCGACACCTCGGTCTCGGGCTGGCAGTTGATGGCTCTCAAGAGCGGCGAGCTGGCCGGCCTTCGCGCGCCGGCCGAAACGTATCGCCGCGTGCAGTCCTGGCTCGACGGCGCCCAGGCCCCCAAAAACCCGGCCCTCTACGTCTACCGCCCCAAGGCCGTGCAAGACCATCAGCGTCTGCCCAGCCGCGTGATGACGGCCGAGGGCCTGTTGATGCGGCAGTATCTCGGCTGGAAGCGCGACAATCCGAACATGCCCGCCGGCGCCGACTACTTGCAGGGCGACCTGCCGCAATGGGACGCCGCCGGCCAGCGAGACGCCTACTACTGGTACTACGCCACGCAGGTCATGTTCCAGATCGGCGGCGAGCACTGGCAGCAATGGAACGACCGGCTGCGTTCGCTGCTCATCGAGCGACAGGTTTCCGAAGGCATTTTGGCCGGCAGTTGGGATCCTCTCGGCCCCTCGCCCGACCGCTGGGGCCGCGAAGCCGGCCGTCTCTATGTCACCGCCATGCACCTGTTGATGCTCGAGGTTTATTACCGGCATCTGCCGCTGTATCGGAACTTGGAAGGGGAGGGGGACCTGGAATAAGGACGATCAAATTGCGAATGAGGGCCAGCCAAGGTCACTTGCTCTGTCTAGGGCGTTCGAGCCCCACGACGTGGCTACGCGCCTACATCGGTTCCCGAAAACTCGGTCCATATCCTGATTGGTGCCCTCGGCGCGAGAATCATAAGCGAGGCCCGTTCTCGGCCGTCATTGCTTCAATCGATCTAACGCTAACTCGCCCCTGCTTCCCTTGGAAGTTCCATCGGTTCCTGCCCTTAAGAGGGGGTCTGCCACAGCCTTGAGTCGGGACGGACCAACCGCCTATTCGGCGGCAGGAGGTGGCTTGAAGTGATTGCAAGTAAGAATAACGCAATACGTTGCGAATCACTGGAATTCTTGACCTTGTTTTCGCCGCAGGCTTCCGATAAACTTAACTGGTTTTTGCTTTGCTTAAGCAATCTCAAAAATCTGCCGGAGCGGCAATTCGCACCAAACTAACGGGCTTCCGGAATGGCTATAAGCGCCCTTCCGTGGCGGCCATCGTCAAGGGGGGCGTAATGAAGCTGCAATTTCGAATCCTGCTAGTGGCCTACGGTCTCGCCGGAGGCACCGCGTGTTTCGGCCAGGCAGAAGTCCCCTTTGCACCGCTGCTGCGAAACGGCGACGAACCGCTGAAGCGGGCTACGCTTCAGCAGTTGAACCAAGCGGGTGCAATGATCTGCATGTGGGAACCCGGCAACACCGAGCCGGCTCTCGGAATACTCCGAGAACTGCGTCTCGATGTGGTATATACCTCGCCCTTCCGCCCCGCGGCGACTTGCCGTTGGAAGGAGGGTGCTTTAAACGAGCAATCGCTGAAAACCCTAGCCCAGATTGAACTAATCACGTTCTTTGAGGCCGCCCCAGAAATCGGTTTCGCGAGTGAACCAGGCAAATCCTCGAAAGCCAGATACACAATTGCCGACTTCGAGAGCGCGGGCGCGATGACGTGCGAGTGGAAACGGGAGAAAAAAGACGAAGCAATAAAGGCGCTGGAAACGCTCGGCCTTGAAGTGGAATATATATCTTATAGTCGTTCCGCGGCGGTCTGTAAGTGGAAACAGCCGCTGAAACCGAGCGTTTTAGCGAGTTTGCGAGAAAACCCGCTATTTGTAAATATTGAGCCTGCATCTGCGATACAACTGCCTGAGAATAATGGCCCTATTCGGGTGGCAGTTGGAACTGACGACGATTCCGGGACGGAAACTGCCAACAATGCAGTGCGTCGCCCGAATGATCCGAAACTGAGCGACCTTTGGGGTCTGGAACATATTCACGCCCCTAATGCATGGGCATCATTAACGGAATCGCGTATCTTCGTTGCCGTTGTCGATACCGGCGTCGACTACGAGCACCCGGATCTCAAGGGGAATATTTGGCACAACAGCGAGGAAATCCCTCGTGACGGTATCGACAACGACAAGAACGGCATCATTGACGATTACTACGGTGCGAGTTTTATCGGGAAAAGTCCTGTCGGAGATCCACGTGACGGGCATGGGCACGGCACACATGTCGCTGGGACTATCGGAGCGACTGGCGACAACCGAATTGGCGTCGTAGGTGTGAACTGGAAAGTGGGCATCTTGCCGGTGAGAGTTCTAGACGACCAGGGTAAGTCGCCGCCGGGACGGACATTGGCACTAGCTGACGCACTCCAGTATGCAAGGACCGCACGATGCAGGCCGCGAGTTATTAATCTTAGTCTCTTCTGGCCCGGTGCACCGGAGACGTGCCGGGTTATTGGCGGAGAGATTGCCGAATGCAAAAAAGCAGGGATTCTTGTAGTTTGCGCGGCTGAAAACGAGAGACGCAATATTGACTACTCTCCTCCTTTTCCTGCATCGTACAAAGGACAAGCCGAGATTGACAATATTATGGTCATTGCGGCGCTAAATAGACAAGGGGAGCCGTGGGAAGACTCCAATTATGGAGAAAAATGGGTCGACCTGTTTGCACCCGGAGATGATATCTTCAGCACATGGAAGAATTCTGCGTATCATAGGTCTGAAGGGACATCAATGGCCGCAGCGTATGTTTCCGGAGCAGCCGCCTTGATATGGGAGCAATACAGCCATGACGAGCGCGCTAACTATGCACATGTTCGTGATTCAATCATGACGCACGCGACTAAAGCAGACGTCTTGACTCACAAGTGCGCCTCCGGCGGCACATTGGACATTGGGTTCCTTCGTTCTGCATCTGAATAGCCGTTTCGGCCGAGGGTAAAGGGCAGGGTCAACGCGAACTCTAGACCTTAAACAAGCGTACCCGGCGGCAGCTTATTTGGTCGGGGGATGAAAAAACTCGAAACCCTTCGGCGTTTTGCGAGGTTTCATGGGGTATCGACGAACCATGACTCGCGAACGCACGGAGGATTTCGAGTGAGTGCATCCAGTATCCAAAAACGCATTGCGGCTCGCAAGCGGCGCAACGAACGCCGGCTGGACAAGGATCGCTTCCCAGCGGAGGATGGGCCGCTGCTGCGGGCTTCCAACATTCACTATGAACTGGCGGATCGAACGCTGGCCACGAACTACGGCGGCATCGGTTTGATGCATCGCCTGGTCCGCGAACTGGGATTGGCCGAAGAGATCGACC
>DATNEC010000283.1:0-8316 GCA_035606815.1 Pirellulales bacterium | reverse complement strand
AGCGCTTGGGCAAAATCACGGTCGGGACCGAGCTGGGCTGGGGCTGCGCCGTCAATGCCGATGGGGTCCGCTACGGCCGGCAGGGCGTGTTGGCCGCGGCGATCCACAACGGGCAGCTGGCCGGCGCCATCGAGCCGATCGCCCACCACAAGGCCGGCACGCAGCTTCGTTTGGAGATGGTCGATCGCGATTGCTTCACCGTGGCGCCTTTCGCCGGACATTACGAGCCGCTGGTCGAATGCGGCACGCACGTCAAGCGCGGCCAGACGATCGGCCTGTTGCACGATTTCGACCACATCGACGCCGAGCCTTGGCCGGCGGTCGCCGCGCTCGACGGCGTCGTGCTGGTGCAAGCCTGGGTCGCCCCCATCCCTCGCGGGCAGCACATCGCAGTCGTCGGCCGCGTGATTTGAAGGCGGCGGGTTGAACCGGGCGGGCATCTGCCATTGGTCGCCCAGATTCAGCGGGTTAGAATCGGCACTCTCGACGCGGCGTTGACCAGGATCATCTAGCCGAAAGGAGTCGAAGATGACGGGCAACCTGGGGCGTTTCTTCGCGGCGGCGCTTCTGATCGCCGCGGCGCCGGCGCGTCTGCATGCCGAAGAGCCTGCTCAGGGCATCGATCCCTCGCTCATCATTGAGCAGTTCGACGTCTTCAACGACGGCGACTTGCTGTTGGTGCCGGTCACGGCGTTCGGCAAGACGCGCACCTTCGTGTTCGATACCGGCTGTGCGATCATGCTTTACGACAAATCATTGCGGCCATTCCTCGGAAAGCCTCGCAAGAGCGTCATAGGTTCTACTCCTCAGGGCAAAGTAACCGTCGAGATGTTCGATTCGCCCAAGACTCTTCTTGGCAAGCTCAGCCTTCATACCGAGCAGCCTGTCGGTTGCGTCGACTTGCGCCAGATGAGCCAACTGAGCGGCCACGACATCGCGGGCTTTGTCGGAATTTCGATGCTGCAACATTACGTCGTGCAAATCGATTTCGACGCAGGGAAACTCGCGTTCTTGAAACAGGTTCCCGAGCATGCCGGCGAGCGGTTCGAGTTTACGTGGCTCAACGGCGGAGTCCCGGCCATCCAAGCGGAGATGAGCGGCTTCGGCAGCGAACTTTTTCTGATCGATACCGGATTCTTATCGCATGACGCAGGAAAATTGAATCCCGAGACGGCCGCCACGTTGACAGCGCACAACCTGGCCGAGGCGAAGGAGCTGCGCACCTATTCTCGCGACTTATCGGGAACCATCGTTCAGAAACTGCTGAGCATCAAAGGGCTGCGGCTTGGTTCGCATCGTATGTTCGACGTGCCGATGTCCACGGGCGAGCCGAAGAAACCAAGCATGCTCTCGCTAGGCTTGTTGTCGCGGTTCATCGTCACGTTCGATTTTCCCAACCGCGCGATTTACCTGAAGAAAGGCAAACAGTTCGATCGGCCTTTTCGGTTGGCTTTGGGTGGAATCATTTTTGTGAGAAAAGGCGGCGACGTGGTTGTCGAGGCCGTTCGAGAAGATCGCCCGGCTGCCAAAGCAGGGATTAAGGTCAAGGACGTGCTGAAAGTCGGCGAACAAGAGACAAGCGGCGCGAGGCTGTTCAAGCTCTACGACGAATTCCGCTCGCCGGGCCAGATCGTCCGCGTGAAACTCATGCGTGGCGATCAAATCATCGAAGCCGACGTCAAGCTGCCGGACGAAGATGACAAAGATTCGGCGGACAAGCCCCAGGATGCCGGCTCGTAGAAGATAAAACGCTCGGCAAGCGCGGCGGCTGATAATCGCCTTCTTGGGCGGCGATTCCGCCGCGTAATTTATGCCGGCCGCCGTTGCCGGCAGGCGGCCAATTCTCATGGCGCCGTGCGCTTTTGGCTATGCCAGGTTGAATCGCCCGGTCGAGCGCGTCAAGATTGCAGGGCGGGCGAAACACGCGCGAATCCAGAAGTTCGAGGTTCCCCATCGAGGTATTCAATTGAACCGCACGGCCGCCCATAGCCAGCACAACGAGCGCCTGGGCGCGAGCAACTCGCCCGGCGTCTCGCGCCGCGACGTGCTGCGTTTTGGCGGGTTGGCGGCGATTGCCGCGGCCTGTCCGCTGGCCGAGCGCAAGCTGTCGGCGGAAGGCGCCGCGGCGCCTCGCGCGCCCGCCCGGTCGTGCATCCTCGTCTATTTGCTTGGCGGCCCGCCGCACCAAGACATGTGGGATCTCAAGCCCGAGGCGCCGGCCGAAATTCGCGGCCCCTTCAAGCCCGTGGCGACGAACGTGCCGGGGCTCGAAATCTGCGAACATCTGCCGCGATTGGCGCAAATGGCCGACAAGTACGCGGTGGTGCGTTCGGTGAGCCATCCGAACAACAACCACACGCCAATGATCTATTACACGCTGACGGGCCGTCACGTGCGCACGCCGGAGGTCGACAACGACGTCAGCCCGCCGCTGCGCGGCGACCATCCGCATCTCGGCTCCGTCGCGGCGCGGTTCAAGCCGGCCCCGCCGCGGTTGCCGGGCTTTATCGCCTTGCCCGAGGTTGCCGTCCGCTCGAGCGACGACAACGTGCGCGCGGCCACGCCGTTGCGAGGCGGTCGGGCCGGCTTCTTGGGGCCGCAGTTCGATCCGTTCATCATCAACGGCGATCCTCGCCAGCCGGGCGCCATTCCCGACGTGGTGTTGCCCGGCGACGTTTCGCCCGCGCGGTTCGAGCGGCGGCAGGCGCTGTTGGCCGCTTTCGAGTCGCCGAAGCCGGAAGTCGCCGGGGCCGCCTACGGCGAACTGCGGCGCATGGCCGTGTCGATGACCGGCGTCGCGGGCGAGGCCGAGTTGTACGACCTGCGGCGCGAGCCCGAGCGAGTCCGCCAGCGTTACGGGCCGCACCGCTTCGGGCAAAGCATGCTGCTGTCGCGGCGGCTGGCGGAAGCGGGCGTGCCGATGATCGCCGTGCATTTCAATCACATGACGAAGTGCGACGGCTGGGACACGCACGCCAAAAACTTCGACGCCTGCCGCGACGAGTTGCTGCCGCTGGTGGATCAAGGAATCTCGGCGCTGTTGGCCGATCTCGACGAGCGCGGCTTGCTGACTTCGACGGTCGTCGCCTGCTTCGGCGAGTTCGGCCGCACGCCGAAGATCAACGCCGCCGCCGGGCGCGATCATTGGGGACATTGCTCCTCGGCGCTGCTGGCGGGCGGCGGAATTCGCGGCGGCCAGGTCGTCGGCTCGTCCGACAAGCAGGCGGCGTTTCCGCGTTCCGACCCGTTCGATCCCGTCGATCTGCACGCCACGATGTTCGCCGTCCTGGGGCTGCCGCCCGAGCGCCTGATTTACGACGCCCTCGGCCGGCCGATGACGTTAAGCGCCGGCAGCCCGATCGCGGCGCTGTTCTAAGGGACGACGGGTATTCGGTAGGGTGGGCTACGATTCGATCGGTGCGGCCCGCGGAGGGCCGATCAGATCGACGCGCAGCCGTTCGCGCTCGCGATCGATTTGTTCCGGCGTGGCGCCGAGATCCTGCAACACCGATTCGGTCATGGCCAGGGCCACCTCGCCCTCGCCCGAAAAAATGGCGTCGGCGCCGGCGGCCCTCAAGGCGGCGCCCTCGTGCAGGTACGCGCAGCGAGCCAGGATGCGGATTCTTGGGTTCAACTCGCGCACCAGTCGAATCACTTCCGGATTGTCGGCGGCGCCCGAGGCGCTAAGCACGAAGGCGCCGGCCCGCTCGATGCCGGCGGCATGCAGCGTCTCCGGGCGGCTGGCATCGCCGTAGACGGCCGCGATCCGCTCGTCGTTCAAGCGTCGGAAGGTTTCCAGGTTCAGTTCCACGATCGTCGGCACGACGCCGTTCTCGCGCAGCAGCCTGGCGAGCGTCCGTCCGACGGGCCCGTAACCGACGACAATCGCCCGGTGCCGCGGATCGACGGCGTTCTCGCGCGCCGAGATGGCCGCCTCGGTCGCTTCGGTCGCCGCGCCGGCGCGCGCGTTCAGCCAGCGCCACAGCCGGGGACGACGCGCAAGCGAACGTTCGAGGGGGCCGAGCAACCGGTACAGAATCGGATTCAACGATATCGAAACGATCGCGCAGGCCACCAGGCAGTTGGTCAGACCATCGTCGAAAACCGCCAGTTGTTTGCCGAGCGTGGCCAAGATGAACGAAAACTCGCCGATCTGCGCCAAGGCGATGGCGACCGCCAACGCCACGCGAAGCGGGTATCGCAAGAACAGCACGATCGCCAGCGCCGCCAACGGCTTGCCTAGCAGCACGATCGCCAGCGTGGCGGCGAACAGCCCCGGCGATTTCGCCAACTCGGGAAAATCGAACAGCATGCCGACCGACACGAAAAACAAGACCGCGAAGGCGTCGCGCATCGGCAGGGCCTCGGCGGCCGCCCGCAGGCTGAACTCGGAGCGGCCGACGACCATGCCGGCCAGAAACGCTCCCAGCGCCATCGAAACGCCGAACAGTTCGGCCGACCCGACGGCAATGCCCAGCGCCACGACGAGGATCGTGAGCGTGAACAGTTCGCGCGAATGCGTCGCCGCCGCGAAGCCCAGCAGCTTCGGGACCACGCGCCCGCCCAACAGTAGCGTGCTGGCGACCAAAACGCCGATCTTCAGCAAGGCCGAAGTCATCGCCCAAATCAATTGCAGCGCCCCGGCCGGCCGGTCGCCGAAAACCACCGGCATCACGACCAGCACCAAGACGGTGAAGATGTCTTCCACGACGAGCCAGCCCACGGCGATGTGGCCGGTGGGCGTATGCAACTCGTGATTGTCGGACAGCACTCGCGTCAGGACGACCGTGCTGGCGACGGAAATCGCCAAGCCAAGCACGACGCCGGACGACCAATCGTAGCCGAACGCCGCCGCAGCCGCGGCGCCAAGGACCGTGGCGACCAAGCTTTGGCCGACCGCGCCAGGAAGCGCCACTCGCCGCACGGCCAATAGTTCTTTGAAATGGAAGTGCAGGCCGACCCCGAACATCAACAAGACGACGCCGATCTCCGCCAGTTCATTGGCCAGATCATGATTGGCGACGAATCCCGGCGTGGTAGGGCCGACCGCCACTCCGGCCAGCAAGTAGCCCACGATCGGCGACAGCCCCAGCCGCTGCGTGACGTATCCGCAGACCAGCGCCGCGGCCAGGCCGCCCGTGAGCGTCAGAATGAGTCCGGCGTCGTGCATGGGGGAGTATGGAGATAGGAGCGAGGAGTTAGGAGTCAGGAGTTAGGAGATTGGGACCAGGCGACAACTTACCGCAGGGCGCGGACATGGCAAGGCCGGCCGCGCCACACTCCTAACTCCCAACTCCTGACTCCTAACTCCCCTAACCCCCTCGCCTGCCCGCGCAACCGCTGCCTACTACCTAGACGGCACAGATTGAGGTACACTAGGCGCGACTTTGTGGACCGCTTCGCTGGACTACTCACCTTTGGAAGGAGAATGCTATGTCGAAACAGACGAATGGAAAACTTTCTCGCGCCGCCGTGGCCGTTGCCGCCGTGGGATTGTTGGTCATCGGCGTCGCCGCCGCGAAGAAAGGCATTTTGTTCCCCGAGTGGTCGAAGCCCACGAAGGGCTCCTATGAGAAGCCGGCCGCCGAGATCGGCAAGAAGGTGAACTCCGACCAACCTTGGAGCACCACAACGCTGGCCTCCTCGATCATGGGCGAGCCGGTCGAGGGCAAGGCGGTGAGCGTCGTTGGCGAGATCATCGACCTGTCTTGCTACTTGCAGGTCGGCAAGCACGGCGACAAGCACAAGGATTGCGGCCAGAAGTGCGCCCGCAACGGCCAACCCATCGGACTGCTGACCTCCGACGGCGACGTGTACATGCTGATCGACGAAGAACACGATCCGCGCCGCGACGGCATGACCGAATTCCGCAAGCAGGCCATCGAACACATGGCCGACGTCGTGAGGGTGCATGGCACTTCCACCGAGGTCGCCGGCCAGAAGGCGATCTACGTCACCGGCTCGGCCAAAGCCTCGAAGAAGTAAGCTCAGAAACTGTCGCCCGTTATTCGCTCCCTCTCCCTTTGGGAGAGGATCGGGGCGAGGGGGTGATGCAGCGATTGCGGATGAAGAGATCACGAAACCACGAAAGACGGAAAGCACGAAGCAGAACGGAACAGGCTTGGCTTATGGGGCGTCCGTTACATCGCGGTAGCCATCACATTTTTTTCGTGCTTTCGTGATATCCACCCGTCGCAACACTTAGAGCGCATCGCCCTCTCCCAAAGGGAGAGGAAGCCCGCCGCCCAATGACCATGCACCGAGGAATGGCGCCCATGATTGGCATCTATCGCAAGTTTCTCGCGGCCTTGGCGCCGTTGGCATTATTGGTTTCGATCGACGGCGCCTCGGCGCAGCATTTCCCCGAAAAGCCGCCCAAGCCGCCGCTCGGCTTGCCGAAGGTCTTCTGGCCGGAAGACAATGCCTATAGCGCGGCCAAGGCCGAGCTGGGCTGGCTGCTCTATTTCGACAAGCGCCTGTCGGGCGATGAAAGCGTGTCGTGCGCCAGTTGCCATGCGGTGGAAAAGGCCTTTACCGACGGCCAAGCCGTATCGATCGGCATCAAGGGACAAAAGGGGGGCCGCAGCGCGCCGACCGTCATCAATCGCGCTTACAGCACGTTGCAATTCTGGGACGGACGGGCCGACTCGCTCGAAGAGCAGGCCAAGGGGCCGATCGCCAACCCGCTCGAAATGACGCTTGAGAAAGAGGCCGATGCGGCGCACAAGGGCCGCATCGCCGCACTCAAAGCGGTGCCCGGCTACGCGAAGCGATTCAAGGAAGCCTTCGAGACCGACGACGTGAACATCGACCACGTCGCCAAGGCGATCGCCACCTTCGAGCGCACGGTGTACTCGGCCAATGCGCCGTTCGATCGCTATCAGAAGGGCGACAAAAAGGCCATGTCCGAATCCCAGGTGCGCGGCATGGACGTGTTTTTCAACAAGGTGGCGTGCGACAGTTGTCACCTCGGCTTCAACTTCACCGACGGCTCGTACGAAAACATCGGCATTGGCATGGACAAAAAAGATCCCGACCTGGGCCGCTTCCTGGTCACCGGGAAAGACGACGACCGCGGGGCCTTCAAAACGCCGACCTTGCGCGAGATCGAGCACACCGGCCCCTACATGCACGACGGCCGTTTCAAGACCTTGGAGGAGGTCGTCGAGCACTACGACCGCGGCGGGATCAAGAACGAGCATCTCGACGCGCGGATCAAGCCGCTTAAGCTCTCGAAGCAAGACAAGCAAGACTTGGTCGCCTTCCTGAAGGCCCTCAGCGGCGAAGGCTGGCAGCACATCAAGGCCCCGACCAAGCAGCAATTTCCGCATTGAGCGGAAAGGATATTTTCCAATTTTCCGCTCTGGAAACCCTTGCCAAAAAAAGGTATCCTTTCAAGCAAGGCCCCCGCTAAGAAATGCGGGGGTTATCTTCGAGCCAGCGAGCACTCCACCAGCTTTCGATCTCTTTCGCGATCATGCTCGCTTTCTTCCCTGCCAGACGTATGTTCCGCGTAAGAAATCCGCGGCTCACTTCTCGTTGGTCGGTTTCCTGTTTCTGTTAGCGAAGGGTCGTTCCGATGAAGATGTACGTAGGTAACTTGTCTTGGTCCGTCACCCAGGCCGACCTCGAAGCGCTGTTCGCCACATACGGCGCGGTGCGTTCGGCGGAAGTCATCATGGACCGCGAAACGGGTCGCTCGCGGGGCTTCGCCTTCGTCGAGATGGAGAGCCAGGAGGCCGCCCAGCAGGCCATGCAGGCCCTGAATGGCAACGATTTCCAAGGCCGCAACCTGACGGTCAACGAAGCGCGCGAACGGTCGCCCCGGCCTGGCGGCGGCGGCGGGCGCGGCGGTTATGGCGGCGGCCGAGGCGGACATGGCGGGGGCGGTCATGGCGGCGGCGGCTACGGCGGAGGACGCGGACGCGACTAGGCGGCCGTTGCGATAAGAACCTTTTTTCGTGCGCCGGGAATTTTGCGCGCCGATCGAGCGTCTTAGGTGTTGGGCGCCGGCTGTCGCTTCTCCCGCACTCGGCGAAAGAAAAGGTTCCGTCCATGCAATCCCATACGATGGGCTGGGTGCTGATCGTCAGCCTGGCGACCGGCGGTTGCGGCCGCCAAGTTCCCTCGCGCAGTTCGCAGCGCTTCGAGCAGACGAACACGTCGTCGGCGGCGGCGCCGGCCGATGCATCCGCGGCGCAAGCGGATTATCGAGTCGCAAAGGCGGCGCGCGCCCAAGCCCGCGGCGACCCCGAACTGGCGGAAGACACGCGGCCGGGCCTGGAGCGCAAAATCGTCTACAACGCCGATCTTGAG
>DATNEC010000261.1:0-7077 GCA_035606815.1 Pirellulales bacterium | reverse complement strand
TCAGCAACGTCATCAGCCGCTCGCGGCTGGTTCGGCGCAACTCGCCCAGTTTTTCTTCTTTTTGTTCCTCCTTCGTGGCGTGCAAAAGTTCTTCGGTTTCTTGACGGGCCGTTTTCTGCAACTGCGCGGCTTTCTGCTTCTGCTCGGCCGTCAAGTCGAGCTTCGAGGCCACCTCCGGACGGGTGACCCAGAGCAGACCCGCGACTTGCAGGGTGATTTCGTCCAGGCGCTGGCGCTGCGGCTTGGTGAGGACCCCATCGATAAAGCGTTCGTTCTCCTTCGTCATTTCGGCGAATTCCCGATCGCGCTCCGGTTCGCCCTCGCGGCCGATCTCCTGGGCCTTGGTCCATTGCTTGTCGGCGAAGTCGTCGATTTTTTTGATCTCCTCCGGGGTCAGTTTCAAGTCCTTGTGGACGTCCGCCTGCCTCAGCAAGATAATCTGGACCGCGCCTTCCTCGGGCACCATTTTTGGCGCTGCAAAGATCGGGGTCGACCACGCAGCCAGCAACGTCAAAGCGAGTGCCTGATTAAGAGCCGTACGCATGTCGCATCTCCTCATAAAAAACGAAACGGATTCAAGGGGATCAAACAACGGTCAAACTTGGTCGCTCCGCCGGCTTCCCAGTAAAAACTCTCCCACCGAGGCCTCCGCGTAATAGTCGAGGCCCGCGGCTTTCGCGAACGCATCGGCGTCGCCGCAGCCCAAGCCGCAAGGCGCCAGATCCATGGCGGTCGCGACGAGGTACATCGTTTGGTAGACGACTCCCACGTGCTTCAGCGCGAGGGCGTAGGCGATCGACTCGTATTTCCAAGCGATGCGCGGAAGGCGGGCGGCCAGGATCACGAGGAGTTGCATGCTCTGGGCGGCCATGCCCGCCGACGAAGCCGCGTCGTCGATCAACCGCTCGACGTCCGCGGTCGGTCCGGCGAGCCGCGCGAGTCGGTGGGGCTCGGGCTGATAATAGTAGAGGCCGGACGATAAATTCTGGCAGGCTCTGACGGCCAGATAGAACTCCAACTCGTAGAGCGCCCCGCCCGCGGGATAAGGACGCGACGCGAAATCCATCGGCACGGTTCCCGCCGGCGTCGCCACCTCGGCCTGCCAATGATTTTTCACGCGGGCGACGCGGTAGAGAAACTCGCCGAGTTGCCGGGCCGTGACGGGTTGCGAAGCGTACGTGCGAATCGATCGCCTGCGCTCTTGGACCGCCGCGAAAGGCGGATCATCGCATTCGAGCCGTTTTAGATCGGGACGATAAAGCTCCAGCGTTTCCGCGCCGCTGATCGCTTTGATCGCAGGCGGCGGAGGCCGATGCGCCAGGCGATAGGAGCCGCCGAACGTCGCGTCGAACCGGCCGCGGCGGCTGCGAGCATGGAACAGCAGATCGTGGAATTCCCACGAACCGAGCGCTGAGTCAACGTCTTCCGCCGGCTCTCGCCCGGCGCCCACTTCGACCGCCAGCCCCGAGCGGGCCAGCAGCCCGACGAGGGCGGCGATTGCGTCGGGTTCCAAATTGCCGTTGCTGTTTGCCAACTCGCCGGCCGTCGATGGCGAGACCAATGCCCCGACTACGGCGATCGCCGCGGGATCGTAGAGCGCAATCCGCCAATGCGACGTCGGCGATTCCAAAACGAACTCGTCGCCGCGCCGGCGGAGATAAGCGAAGCGGGACAGAACATACGAGGCGTCCGGCGCGCCGCGGGCGACTGGCGGCGAGGCGCCGCCGAGCGGCGTTTCCATGGCGATTAGCCTGTCCCCGGAATAGAGCGAACGACGAATCAACCCGCGGCGGCCCAACTGATCGAGGTAATAGTGCCACCGCGCGAGCGAATGGAGCTTTCCCGCGGCAAGCAGACGCTCCGTCAGTTGGTCTTCGCCGTCTCCGGGCGGAGCGAGCCGCTCGATGGCGTCGGCGATTTCCGGGGCGATCTCGCGCAACGTCGTGCGAGAGCCGTGACCGGCGACGACGAGCTCGCCATCACAACGCGACGTTTTCACCCCCTCCTGCCACGAAACTCGCAACGACGCAGACACGATGGCCTCGCCCGCTAAAGGAACATGGGAATCGGATTGAGCTCATCCTCGGCGAGCCGCTTGGGCAGCCAGCCCAGGCGCAGCGGCGCGTCGTAAAGCCGTCCAGGGGCGAACCTCGCCCAAAAGTGCCGCAAGCCGGGGACGATCACTTTAGCCACGGGCAAGCCGATCTCGGGCCGCGTTTGATCGAGCACCAACATCTCCAACCCCTGCCGTGCCACGAGCGCTTGGCAAGCGCGCACGTCGTCCCGCACGTCCTCCGCCCACGTTTGCCGATACTCCGTCGAGGCGCACGGGGCCGCGCGTTCATCGGGCATCAGGTAAGGCTGGTTTTCCCCCGTGGCGGTCTTCAGCCAGCGGGCGGTTTCCTGGTCGGTCAGGTGCTCGTTGTAGACCTGGTCCGCCGGAATTTGCAGCAAGTAACTCAGCATCTGGTTCATTTCGGTCACGGCGCGCAATAGCGCAATCCGCGCATCGAGATGGGCCCCAAAACCCAACACGATTTGCTCTTGCGCAGCATCCGTGCGCCGCGACCAGGCGGCAAAGACCGGAATGTTCAGGTCGGACGTCAGGTCCAGCACGAACAATTCGCGACGGCAAGCGGAGAGATAGTCGCTTAACCGCGCGAGGTACGGCTCGTCGAAGCTATCGAGATCGACGCCGCGCCGACGGACGCGGTTGTACCACCACAACGCGACGCTGTCGCGTTCGACCAACTCGAGAAACCCTTGCAGGATCGCTTCTTCCAGCGTGTTGCCGGCCGCGCAGCCGTTGGAGCAGGCGATGCAATATCTCTGGTCTTTCGGCAGCGGATAGTCGTAATAACAAAAGGCCGTAGGAAGGTAGCGAACTTCCTCGCGCGACAGCGACCAGACGGGCGACCACTCCAGTTCGGCGTCGGGATCGAAGGGCAGCGGCACGAAATTATACGGCGATTTCCTGTCGTTCCAGGCGTCGCGTTCGCGATACTGGCGCTCGCTGAATAACAAGCAACGGTTCAACGCGATGGCCGCATCCCCCAACTCGGCCATGCGCGCCGTGCGGCGAGGTTCGTCGCCGCGAAAGACGCCCGAGTAACGCTCCAACCCTTCGCACAGTCCGCTGGCTTTGGCCTGCACGTCGCTGGCGCCCTTGCCCGCGCTCATGTTCCGCAGATCGGTGCGCAATTGGCCGAGATTGTGGCGCCGCCGGGCCAGGTTGTGGCCGGCCAGATAAACGTGCATGGCGCCGTCGCCTTGGGGGCTGCTGCGCTCCAACATCGAGACCGCGCCGGTAATCGGGCTGACGTGCCGGCTGAAGCGATCGAGGGTCGCCTCCGGACTCGCGACGCGATGCCCCCCGTCTCGCACGAAGCTCTTTTTGCCGCTTTCGAGCGACACGGGCTGGAATTGCCTCGCGGCGCCGTTTGTCGGACGGCTGCAAGCGGCGCAATAAGGCAATCTCGTGAGCAGGTGCGTTTGCGTTTGCCAGGAGAGCAAATCAAAGGTCCGAATATTGCCTTCATAATCGGGCAGCTCTCCGCGGACCGCCCAACTCGCCACGACGTTGGCGGTCAACCCGCGGGCCGCATGTAGGCTGGCCGGCGTCGTCGCGCGGTCCGCGACCGCCCCCTCGGCCAGGGCGCCTCGTTCGACAAGGTAGCTTTCGACGGCGCGGTTCGCGCGCAGCCGCTCGGCGAGGCACTGCCAACATCCGGTCGTTCCAGGGCGAAACAAGGGGCCAATCCAGAGCTGGGCGCCGACGGGCTTCACAAGCAGCCAGGGCCGGCCGTGGGCCAGCGCGGCCTAGTTGTGCGCTGCGAGTTCGGCGCGCAGGTAATGGTCGACGACGACCACCCACAAGGCGCCGTCGTCGACGACGTTGATTCCCAACGCGCCCATCAGATCGCGGAATGGCTGCGGATCAACGCCGATGCCATCCACCGCGACTCGACTGTCTCCCAATCGGCCGGCCGCCGCGACGGGATCGATCTGTTGCGACGACCACCAGGCGGCTTGGCCGTCGGACAGTCGCTCCTCGGCTTCGGATAGGTATCCTTTCTTGTCGAGTTGCGCGAGCGTGTAAAAAACCTCGGCCGCCGACGCCCGGCCAGCAGCTCGCAGATCTCATCGGCCCCCCGGCCATTCACGTGGGGGGCCACGAGTTCGTAAAGCCGCCCGCGCAGCAGGGTCTCTTTGCCGCCGGAGAGTACGAACACGCCCTCATCCGGCGCCAATGCGACGCGCAGATGAGGTTTGAACTTGGGCCGAGTCAACATGGGATGGCGATCGATTATCTTTCAAGCGGCCGAGCGAAGAACGAAGAAGAGCGGCTACCGCTCATAACCATCGCAACCGCGCGAGCCGCAGCCGCAACGACCGCAGCCGCCGCACAGCCCGGAGAACGAATCGAGGCCGATCGAGCACGACAGCTCTTCGTCGGAAAGATCACCCGAGGGACTGGGGGGCAACACCAGGTAGCGAACTTGCTCGCTATCTTCCACGATTCGCAACTCGACGCCCGCCGGGGCTTCGATGCCAAATTCGGCGAGCACGGCGGCGGGGTCGGTCATCAACCGCTGTTTGAACTGCTCGTCGGACCAGGCTTGGGCCACCGCCAAGCTCCATTGTTTTTGCCAGTTGCCTTGCTGAAGCGTCGATTGCATGATGCATCTCCCAAGAGAGTCGCCCCACGAAAAAATAGTCGTCGTTCGCCGGCTAGCTCTCGGCCGCGGCTTCCGCCCGTCGCACGCGCCGGGCCTCGCCCCTCGGTCGCATCTGTTTTGCGGTCGCCTGATGCACTTCATCCGCACGGTCCGCGCACATTGCCGCGGGCGCATCGACCACGCTGAGCAGCCCCTCGCGCACCAAGCGTCGCGCGAGCACCAGTTTTCCATCGGCGTTCAAATCGTCCGGCAGTTCCCGAACCTCGAACCGCGTCGCCCGGGCGATGAATCGCAGCGCCGCGCCGATCCTCTGCGGCCCGCCGACCCGGTTGCCGGGAAACTCAATGGCCGCGCCGTCGGCCTTTTCCACGACGCGGCAGAGCGCGTGCGGACTTTTTTCCAGCACGCTATCGAGCGCGATCCGGTCAAGATCGAATTCGGCCGCGAACTGACTGCCGGGCAGCATCTTCAATTGTCCGAAGAATTGATCGCCCAGCGACTCCGCCGCGCGGTCGAAGAAACCCTCCGCAGAAGCCCTCGACGCCAGTGCGCCGAGCAGTTGTTCGAAATTCGCTTTGATTTCGGCCTTGTCCCCGAGCAATGCGCCGCCCGGGATCGACTCGCGAAACCGCTTGTCTTGTTCGGCTGCGAGAGATAGCGCGTGGTGCAGCAGTTCGACCCAACGATAGACATTCACGCCAACCGTCAGGTGCAGCGATGCACGTTCCGCGGCAAATGCCTCGTGGACATGGCCGCGCGGAATATAGAGCAGATCGCCCGCTTCAAGCCGCACGTCGCGCGGTACTCCGGCCGGCCGGCGGCGCAATTCGCCGGTGCTGTTCGCCAGCGGCAACTCCTCGGCGGCGTCGAACAGCCGCCAATGCTTGCCGCCTTCCAACTGCAAGACGAACACCTCGTGCGAATCGAAATGCGCCGCGAAGCCTTGCGAGCCTTGCGGGGTCAGGTACATATTGGCATGGACCGGGCAGCCGAAAGTCGTTTCCAATCCGCGACAGAGCGCGGCCACCGCGCCGCGACGCTGTTGCATCGCCATGATGACGATGCTTTTGCCCTGATCGAACGCCTGCCGGACCTGAGCGGTTCCCAGGCTGGCCGCGTTTGCAGCCGCCGGCGAATCGGCCGGCAGTCCGCGAATATAGGTTGACGACGAGAAGCCTTCGGGCTCGGCGAATTTCGGCCGCGTGAAAGCGACGATCTCGTCGACGTCGCGCATCGACAAGAGATCGGCGTAATAGTCTGTTTGACGCCGATGCACCGCCAGCGGCCGCTTTTCCCACGAGTCGCGGAAAAACGCGGCAGATTCGACGGGAGAAAGCAATCTTTCCAGCGGCAAGCTCGCTTTGAACCTCTCGGACATCGAATTCCATCCTGCAAAGACGATACTGCGAACCAACGATCGCTCGTCTTCCGCGGTTGGGTGAAAGCCGGCGCACCAGGAACGGACGGGAATAAGGCGGCGACAGCGTGCCCGTCTTGGAAACACGCAGCGAAGCTCAGAAGCCAAATTGCCCAAAGCAACCAAGGCTTCACGATCAGGGAGCGAACCTTTACCTAGGTTCGGGAGACGGCCAGCATGGCCAGAAGAAACGGCTCATTGATTTATAAATGGGCGCGCCGGGGCGTCAACAGTGTACGTTTGGTCACTCTGAGTCCCATGCACGACGAGGAATTCACGAAGATGATTCCATGAAAGAGCGGCCCTGCTGCGCAAGCGGCTCACCGACCAGCGGACGCGGCTGATCAATCGCATCAAGCGCATCGTCAACAAGTAACTGCCAATCGTTCAGTCCTTTCGTTTTCGCCTCGAACTAGGCGTCGATTTTGCCTTCGGAGCCAAGCCGTTGGTCCGGCTCGGTTTTCGACATGCGTTGAATACGATAAGCTTTCGATGAGCGGGCCCGGCGCCATCTTCGACTTCTGACGAGACTACCATGCCGACAGCGACAAAAAAGCAAAGACGCTCGCCCGCCGACGGCGGGGCGCCGCCCGAACCCGATCTCGACGCCGCTCTCGAACGGGTGTTGAAGCTGATGGCCATTCCGGGCAAGAGCGGCGAGGAAGGCCGAGTGGTCGAGTTCATCGTCAAGCAGCTTCGCAAAGCGGGCGCACCGGCGGCGGCCATCCGCACCGACGACGCTCATCGCCGCACGCCGCTGGGGGGCGAGGTCGGCAATTTGATTTGCACGCTGCCCGGCACGCTCCGCGGCCCGCGGCGGTTGTTGATGGCCCACCTGGACACCGTTCCGTTGTGCGTCGGGTCGAAGCCGGCGCTCAAGGGGCGCTACGTCCATTCGGCCGACAAACAGACCGGCTTGGGCGCCGACGACCGGGCGGGCTGCGCCGTGGTGCTGACCGCGGCCTTGGAGATCCTGCGCCG